>JAGRKQ010000091.1:0-1906 GCA_020442235.1 Hyphomicrobiaceae bacterium
ATGGCATCGACGAGATCGAGTTCTGGGTGCGGACCAATCCGGGTACGCGGCCGGGGCCGATGATGCAGGTCGCGTCGGGCGGCGAGCTGTCGCGGTTCCTGCTCGCCCTCAAGGTGGCGCTGGCGGACAAGGGTTCGGCGCCGACGCTGATCTTCGACGAGATCGATTCCGGCGCGGGCGGGGCGGTCGCCGAAGCCATCGGTGCCCGGCTTGCGCGGCTGGCGGCCGGTGTCCAGGTGCTCACCGTCACCCATGCGCCGCAGGTGGCGGCGCGCGCGGACAGCCATCTTCTGATCGAAAAGGATCATGATGACGCCGCCGACGTGACGACGACGCGGGTGACGCCGCTCGGGGATGAGGCGCGGCGCGAGGAAATCGCGCGCATGCTGGCCGGTGCCGTCATCACGGCGGAGGCGCGTGCGGCCGCTTCAAGGCTTCTGGAGGGGGCGGCATGAGCCGCGCGCGCCCGGTTGGCGAGCTGACCGAGAGCGAGGCTGCCGAAGAGCTCGCGGTGCTTGCCGCCGAGATCGCCGAGCATGACCGGCGTTATTATCAGGACGATGCGCCGGCGATCAGCGATGCCGATTACGATGCGTTGCGCCAACGGGTTCTGGCCATCGAGGCACGCTTTCCGGCGCAGATCCGGCCCGACAGTCCGACGCAGAAGGTCGGCGCCGCGCCGGCGGAAGGCTTTGGCAAGATCCGCCATTCCCGGCCGATGCTCTCCCTCGGCAATGTCTTCTCCGACGCGGATGTCATCGATTTTGCCGAACGGGTGATGCGTTTCTTAAAGCTCGAGGCCATGCCGGCGATGACGGCGGAGCCGAAGATCGACGGGTTGTCGCTGTCTCTGCGCTATGAGGCGGGGCGGCTCACCCACGCGGCGACGCGCGGCGATGGTTCCGAAGGCGAGGATGTGACGCGCAACGCGCTGACGCTCGACGATATCCCGGCGCGGATCGAGGGTGCGCCGGATGTTCTGGAGGTGCGGGGCGAGGTCTATATGAGCCACGCCGATTTTGCTGCCCTCAACGAAAGGATGGCCGAGACCGGCGGCAAGGTGTTTGCCAATCCGCGCAATGCGGCTGCCGGATCGCTGCGCCAGCTCGACCCGGACATGACACGGCAGCGGCCGCTGAAATTCTTTGCCTATGCCTGGGGCGAGGTGTCGGAACCGCTGGCCGCGACGCAGTTCGCGGCGGTGAGGCGTCTGGGCGATCTGGGGTTCCAGGTCAATCCGCGCATGCAGCTCTGCGAGAATGTCGAGGCGCTGCTTACCGTCTATCGCGGCCTTGAGGCCGACCGTGCCGCGCTTGGCTACGACATCGACGGCGTCGTCTACAAGGTCGACCGGCTGGATCTTCAGGAGCGGCTCGGCTTTGTTGCGCGGGCGCCGCGCTGGGCTACGGCGCACAAGTTTCCCGCCGAGCAGGCGACCACGGTTCTGGAGGCGATCGAAATCCAGGTCGGACGCACCGGTGCGCTGACGCCGGTTGCCAAGCTGAAGCCGGTCACGGTCGGCGGTGTCGTCGTTTCCAACGCAACGCTGCACAATGAGGACTATATCGCCGGCATCGGTCAGGCCGGCGAGCCGATCCGCGAGGGGCGCGATATCCGCGTCGGCGATACGGTGACGGTGCAGCGCGCCGGCGATGTCATCCCGCAGATCGTCGATGTCGATCTGGCGCGCCGGCCGGCCGATGCGCAGCCCTTTGCCTTTCCCGGGCTCTGCCCGGCCTGCGGCAGCCATGCGCTGCGCGAAGTCCATGCCAGGACGGGCCGCAAGGATGCAGTCACGCGCTGCACCGGCGGGCTGATCTGCCCGGCACAGGCGGTGGAGCGGCTGAAGCACTTCGTTTCGCGCGACGCCTTCGACATCGAGGGGCTGGGCGACAAGCAGGTCGAG
>JAGRKQ010000091.1:2006-2509 GCA_020442235.1 Hyphomicrobiaceae bacterium
GCGACATCGGTGCGCAACCTCTTTGCCGCGATTGCGGCGCGGCGGACGATTTCGCTGTCGCGCTTCATCTATGCGCTGGGCATCCGCCATGTCGGCGAAACGACCGCCAAGGTTCTGGCGCGGCACTATCAGAGCTTTGCCGCCTTGCGGGCGGCGATGACGGCGGCCAGTGCCGGCGATGATGCGGCGATGGAGACGCTGACCGGCATCGACGGCATCGGCGACACGGTTGCCGAGGCGCTCGTCGCCTTTTTTGGCGAAGCGCACAATCTCGACGCGCTCGATGCTCTTCTGGATGCGGTCAGCGTTACCGATGATGTTTTCGAGGCAGCGGCCTCGCCGGTTTCGGGCAAGATGGTGGTTTTCACCGGATCCCTGGAGCGCATGACCCGCGACGAGGCCAAGGCGATGGCCGAGCGGCTGGGGGCGAAGGTCGCCGGCTCGGTCTCGTCCCGGACGGACCTCGTTGTCGCCGGCCCCGGCGCCGGCTCCAAGCTCAAGAA
>JAGRKQ010000091.1:2583-6869 GCA_020442235.1 Hyphomicrobiaceae bacterium
GCGCCTGATCACGTGAGAGGGCGCGTCGCTTGGCCGAGCCAGTCGCGATCCTCACCGTCGACCAGCGGGCCGATCTCTTCGGCGACGCGGGCGTGATAAGCGTCGAGCCAGGCGATTTCTTCCTTCGTCAGCAGCGCAGGATCAATCAGTCGCTGGTCGATGGGGGCGAGGGTGATGGTCTCGAAGCCGAGCATCGGTTCTTCGCCGCCGTCGATCGCTTCGGCCTTGCTGACAAGGACGAGATTTTCGATGCGGATGCCGAACGCGCCCTCGCGGTAATAGCCGGGCTCGTTGGAAAGCAGCATGCCGGGTTCCAGCGGTTTCATTCCGGCCTTGGAGATGCGCACCGGCCCTTCATGCACGCCAAGGGCGATGCCGACGCCGTGGCCGGTGCCGTGGGCGAAGTCGAGGCCGTGCTGCCACAGCGCGTGGCGGGCCAGGGTGTCGATCTGCGCGCCGGGCGTGCCCTTGGGAAAGCGCGCGCTCGCCAGAGCGATGTGGCCCTTCAGAACCAGCGTCGCACAGCGCACCGCCTCCGGGTCGACAGGGCCGATGGCGACGGTGCGGGTGATGTCGGTGGTGCCATCCTCATATTGGGCGCCGGAATCGACCAGATAGACATCGCCCTTCCGGATCGGGCGGTTGGTCGATTGCGTGACGCGGTAATGGACGATGGCGCCGTTCGGTCCCGCGCCGGAGATCGTATCGAAGGAGATTTCCTTCAGCGCGCCGGTATCGTGGCGAAAGCCTTCCAGCGCTTTTGCCGCCGCGATTTCGTCCAGCCGGCCTTTCGGGGCCTCGCGGTCAAGAAAGGCGAGAAAGCGCACCATCGCCGCGCCGTCGCGCAGATGCGCGGCACGGGTCGCGGCCTGTTCCTGGGGGGTTTTCACCGCCCGCAGCATGACGACCGGATCTTCGGCCTCGACGAGACGCGCACCGGATGCGGCGAGCCGGTCGGCAAGCGCGGCGTTGCAGGAGGTGGGGTCGATCATCACGCAAGCCCCTTCTGCGCCCAGCGCTTCCAGAGCCGGCAGAAGCGCGTCCTCGGGGTCGATCTCCACCGCACCGGAGAAGGCGCTGCGCACGGCAGCGTCGATCTTGCCGGGGTCGATGAAAAGCCGCGCGGGGCCGTCCCGGGCGATCAGCGCCATCGACAGGGCGACGGGCATGTGCGGCAGGTCGGCGCCGCGGATGTTGAGGGCATAGGCGATGCTGTCGGCCTGGGTGAGAAGAAGGTGATCGGCATCCTTCATCTTCTTGCGGATGAGGGCCAGCTTTTCGGCAAGGCTTCGACCGGCATAGGCCTCGGGGAAGAGGGATAAAGGCGCACGCGGCCGTTCGGGCCGGTCGGTCCAGAGCGCATCGACGAGGCTGCCCCTGGTGGCGACAAGACTGGCGCCGGCCTTGGTCAGGGCCGCCTCCCAGCGCCGCTTCTGGGCGAGCGACATGAGGCTTGTGTCGACCCCGACCCGCCAGCCCTTTTCGATGCGCTCCAGCGCCCAGGCGAGGGGCGGCGTTTCCATCATGTCCAGCGCGGTGTAGGCGCCGGCATCGGTCTGGCTGCGGATCTGGAGCGTATAGCGCCCATCGGTGAAGACGCCGGCCTCCTTGCCGGTGACGACAACGAAGGCGTTGGAGCCGGTGAAGCCGGTCAGCCAGGCGACCCGCTCGGCATAGGGGGCAAGATATTCGCTCTGGTATTCGTCCGAGCGGGGCAGGAGCAGCATGTCAAGGGTGTGCTCGGCCATCGCTTCGCGCAGGGCGGCAAGGCGTGGCGGGCCGTCTTCGGGGCGGGTGATGTCGTCGAAATTCTGAAACATGGCCGGGACGTTAGGGCTGCGGACGCGGGACGTCCATCCCATGCCATCGCGGCGGGCATCTGCACAGTTTCATGGCATGCATAAAGCGGATGCAGTCATGCGGTGGCGGCAGTTCTTAGGTCAGTGATTCTGACCTATATTGATGACACTAGGGAGGTCGGACCGGCACAACGAAGCCGGTCTTGGGATCGTTCCACACGACTCTTGAGGATACCGACCATGACGACCACGACGTTTCTTGACCGCCTCCACATCGATGCCGGCAGCACCGGCTTCCTGAAAACGCTGGAAAAGCTGTTCTCGGGCATCAGCGCCTCGCGCGAGGCCGAAGCGCGGCTTCTGGTGACGGCACACCTTCTGAACCTCGATGAAGCTACGCTGTCCCGGCTCGGCTATGACCGGGCGCAGCTTGAGGCCGCGCCGTCCTCGCCGGTGGCGCGGTTCTGATTGTCCCTTTGCGCCTGCGCGTTCAGCCACGGCCCAGAAGCAGGGTCGACCATCCTTCCAGATGAAGGCGGCGCATCGGCACGAAGCCGAGCTGGCGGTAACGGGCCAGAACGGCCCGTTCCTGTCGCACGAGCAGGCCGGAGAGGATGATGGCTCCGCGCTCGCTCGTTGCCTCGCTCATGGACGGGGCGAGGTCGATCAGCGGGCCGGCCAGAATGTTGGCGACCACGAGGTCGTAAGGCCCGCCGGCGCGGATGGCGGGATGGGTGAGGGTGCCCGTCTCAAAGACCCGGATCGCGCGGGCGACGCCGTTGATGGCGGCGTTCTCGCGGGCGATCTGCACCGATACGGCATCGATGTCCGTTGCCAGAACCGTGATCGGGCGCAGCCTGGCAATCCCGATGGCCAGAACGCCGGTTCCGGTGCCGACGTCGAGGGCGTTGGCCGGCTCGAAGCGCTTCAGCAGCCAGTCGATCATCGTCAGGCAGCCTTCGGTGGTGCCATGATGGCCGGTGCCGAAGGCGCGGCTCGCTTCCACCTGAAGACCGATGTCGCCGGTCCTGAGCGCGTCCCTGGCGTGGATGCCGTGCACCACGAAGCGGCCGGCCCGGACCGCGCCGAGGCCTTCCAGCCCCATCAGCACCCAGTCGGCATCGGCAAGCACCTTGCCGTTGATTTCGACGGCAAGGTCCTGGCGGGCGGCGTGGGCGGCAACGGCTTCCTTCAGCGCTTCGGCGTCCTCATCGTCCCCTTCCGCATAAAGATCGACCTTCCAGCCCAGTCCGGCCGGGTTCTCAAAAGTGGCGACGGGCAGGCCTTCAGCCTCATAGGCGGCTTCCAGAACCGCGCCGAGAAGACGGGCATCGGTTTCATTGGCGCAGAAGGCGGTGATCTGGATCGACGGCATCGGGGGTTCTCCGGCTGATCACGGGCGGATACGCCAGTCGCACCCGCTTGAAAAGGCCTCTTCCGTTCTGCGGGTCAGGGAAGCGGGGCTGCGGGGATCGAAGCGTCTTCGGGTGCCGGCGCTTCGCCGCCAAGACGGCCCGGTCCGATGGCCACGATGGTGTCGCCGGGATCGGCCTTGATCTCCCCCTTGGCGGTGGCAAAGACAAGCCGTCCGCCCGGTTTGGCAACGAAGAGCACCAGTGGTGTGTCGCCGCGTTCCTCGCGGAAGCGCTGGTAGGTATATTCCTCGGTCAGACGGGTCTTCTGGAAGGTCCAGCCGGATGAAAGCCTGGCTTCAAGTTCATCGAGGCTTGGAGCGCCGTCCACCAGGGTGCGGCCGCCAAGGGTGAAGGAGATGCGCGCCCGGTCCGGCCCCTGATGATCCGTGCGGCCGATCTGGTAGCAGTTGGATCGGCCGATCTCGGGGCCGAAATCGGTGCAGACCAGCGCGTTGTAGGCGTCGTTGTCGGTGGCGGCGACGAGATGGCCGAAGCGGGCGAAGTCGACATGGTGCTCGGCGGCTTCGGAGAGGATCTCGCCGTAATAGACCGGGATCCGGGCCTCGCGGGCAAGGCGCAGACGGTTCCAGTTGCGATCGGCGATCATCACCGGAAGCTCGAGTTCCTGAATGCGCTCGGCAAGTCCGCGCGCGAAGCGTCCGCCGCCGACGATGAGAACGCCCGGCGGGGATTTCATCGTCAGCCCGAGGGCGCGCGACAGGGGGCCGATGGAAAAGCCGTGCAGCACCACGGTGGAGAGCACGATCAGGAAGGCCAGCGGCGCCAGCCGGGCGCCGTCCTCGATGCCGAGCGTGGAGAGCGCGGTTGCAAAAAGGCCGGAGACGGCAACGGCAACGACACCGCGCGGCGCGATCCAGCCGATGAGCAGCTTTTCCTTCAGCGTCAGTTCCGTGCCCAGCGAGGACAGCGCGATCGTCAGCGGACGCACGGCGAAGAGCAGGACGGCGACGAAAGCGATGTCGCGCCAGCCGAGGCTGAGCATCTGTTCGGCGGTGACGCTGGCGGTGAGGACGACAAAGACGCCGGAGACCAGCAGCACCGTCATGGTCTC
>JAGRKQ010000091.1:7006-8913 GCA_020442235.1 Hyphomicrobiaceae bacterium
CCGCCGACAACGGCGATCAGGAGCACGGCGGATTTGAGATAATCGGGCACAAGGCCGCGCGCGAAGCTCCTGGCGAGGGCCATGGTCAACGCGAAACCGCCGAGCCCTGCGACCGCAATCGCACCGGCAAGACGCAGGGCGATCTCGCTGGGATCGTGACCGGTTGCGGCGGCGGCGATCACTTCAAAGGCGATGACGGCAAAGAGCGCGCCGATGGGATCGACGATGATCGCTTCCCAGCGCAGCACCGAGGAAACACGCTGCGGCAGCCGGGCCTGACGCAGGAGCGGCATGATGACCGTCGGGCCGGTGACCACCATGATGCCGCCAAAGACGGCGGAAGAGGCGAGGCTGAGGCCGGCAACATAATGGCCGGCTGCCGCCGACAGGGCCCAGGCGATGATCGCTCCGGCAAAAGCGATGCGCGTCACGGCCTTGGAGGTGTTGCGCACCTCGCGGAAATCGAGCGTCAGCCCGCCCTCGAACAGGATGATGGCGACCGAGACGGCCACAAGCGGGCGCAGAAGCTCGCCGAAATCGTTCACCGGGTCGATCAGCCCGCTGGCGGGGCCGGCGGCAAGGCCGGCGACCAGAAGCAGCACGATGGCCGGGATCTGGGTGCGCCAGGCAAGCCACTGCGCGCCGATGCCGAGCGTGCCAACCAGCGCGATCTTGAAGATGAGAAGCTCCTGCATCGGTCCTCAGGTCTTGGAGACGAAGCTGTCGAGCACCTTCTTGCGCCCGGCCTTGTCGAAGTCGATGGTCAGCTTGTTGCCTTCGATGGAGGCGATGTGACCGTATCCGAACTTCTGGTGAAAGACCCGTTCGCCGCGTGAAAAGCCCGACGGGGTGGCGCCATCGACCGAGCGGGCGACGAGTTCGGCGTCGATGGTGAGCGGACCGGAAGACCGCCCGCGCCCTTCGCTGCCGGCACGCCGGGCACGCTGCCAACCCGGTGTTTCATAGGACGAGGATGTCGACATCGGCCGGTCGAAACGGCTGGCGCCGTAATTGCCGACACCGCGCGCGCCATAGCCGCCATAGCCGGGGGCCTTGTCGGCGATGGCGATTTCGCTTTCCGGCAATTCGTTGAGGAAGCGCGAGGGCACGCTCGCCTGCCACAGGCCATGGACACGCCGGTTGGAGGCGAACCAGATGAACAGCCGTTTGCGGGCGCGGGTCATGCCGACATAGGCGAGCCGGCGCTCTTCCTCCAGGCCGGCCTTGCCGGTCTCGTCGAGCGCGCGCTGGTGGGGAAAGAGGCCTTCCTCCCAGCCGGGCAGGAAGACGGCGTCGAATTCCAGCCCCTTGGCGGCGTGCAGCGTCATCAGGCTGACGGCGCTGCCCGTGGATTCGGCGTCGCGGTCCATGACGAGCTGGATGTGTTCGAGAAAGCCGGAAAGGGAATCGAACTCTTCCATGGAGCGGATGAGCTCTTTCAGGTTTTCCAGCCGGCCCTGCGCATCGGCGGATTTGTCGGCCTGCCACATCGCCGTGTAGCCGGATTCATCCAGCACCAGTTCGGCAAGCTCGGTGTGCGCCATGGTCTCGACGGCATCGCGCCAGCGGGAGAAATCGGCGAGAAGCGCCCTGAGCGCGCCGCGCGGCTTGGGCTTCAGTTCCTCGGTTTCGCTCAACTGCGCTGCGGCTTCGGTCAGGGGGATCGCGGCGCTGCGGGCGAGCCGGTGCAGGGTCTGGATCGTGGCGTTGCCGAGCCCGCGTCGCGGCACATTGACGATGCGCTCGAAGGCAAGATCGTCGGCCGGCTGGGCGATCACCCGCAGATAGGCGAGCGCATCGCGGATTTCGGCGCGCTCATAAAAGCGTGGGCCGCCGACGACGCGGTAGTCGATGCCGAGCGTGACGAAGCGTTCTTCAAACTCGCGCATCTGGAAGGAGGCGCGCAC
>JAGRKQ010000092.1 GCA_020442235.1 Hyphomicrobiaceae bacterium
GGGCCATGCCGGACCAGCCGGCGCTGGCGATGCGCTTGTGACCGTGCAGCTTGTGCCGCATCCGCAATTCAAGGTGGATGAGGCCGATCTCACCCTTGAAATTCCGATCAGCCTCGACGAAGCCGTGCTCGGCGGCAAGCTGACCGTGCCGACGCTGGAAGGCCCGGTGTCGATGACCCTGCCGAAGCGCGCCGACGTCACCAAGGCCTTCCGCCTTCGGGGCAAGGGACTGTGGCGCAGCGAGAGTGAACGCGGCGATCTCTTCGTGCGCGCGGTCATCGTGCTGCCGCCGGAAGGCGACGATGCCCTCGACGCGCTGATGAAGCGCTGGCGGGCCGACAAGCGACATACGCCACGCTGAATTTGCAGGGGAAACCACCGCCGTGCAGGCTGGCCGCAGCGCACAAGGCCGGCTAAGCTCCCTTCATAAACCGGGAAAACCGGTCGAAGGAGGGGACGATTTCCAGCACGCTCTTCGTACACCACCCGGTGTTCCTGACGCATGAAGTGCCGCTCGGGCATCCTGAACGGCCCGACCGGCTGCGGGCCATTCACGCAGCGCT
Organism: Hyphomicrobiaceae bacterium; assembly: GCA_020442235.1. Lineage (GTDB taxonomy): Bacteria > Pseudomonadota > Alphaproteobacteria > Rhizobiales > MH13 > JAGRKQ01. The sequence continues at coordinate 564 of JAGRKQ010000092.1, forward strand.
GGACGATCCGACCTTCGATGAGCTTTTCCGCGAGGAAGCGCCCTATGGCGAAATCCGTGCGGTGCAGAAGGTGCACCCCGGCGACTATGTGCAGATGCTGCGCGAGGCGACGCCGGAGACCGGGCTGGTGCGCCTCGATGCCGATACCACCCTTTCGCCCGGCTCCTTCGATGCGGCCATGCATGCCGTCGGCGGGGCGTGCCGTGCCGTCGATGCGGTTCTTTCGGGCGTTGCCGTCAACGCCTTCGTGGCCTGCCGTCCGCCCGGCCACCACGCCGAAACCGCACGCGCGATGGGGTTCTGCCTCTTCAACAATATCGCCATCGCCGCCCGTCACGCCCAGACGGTGCACGGCCTGAAGCGTGTCGCTATCGTCGATTTCGACGTGCATCACNNCATCACGGCAACGGCACGCAGGAGATCTTCTGGAGCGATCCCAGCGTGCTTTATGCCTCCACCCACCAGAGCCCGCTCTATCCGGGCACCGGCGGGCGCGAGGAAACCGGCGCCGGCAACATCATCAATGTCCCGCTTGAGGCCGGCGATGGCGGTGCGGCGGTGCAGCGGGCCTTTCTGGATGAGATCCTGCCGGCCATCGACGACTTCCGGCCCGACATGCTTCTGATTTCTGCCGGGTTCGATGCCCATCACGAAGACCCGCTGGCCGGACTCAATTTCACCGATGCCGATTTCGACTGGTTGACGGAAACCCTGATCGAATGCGCCGACAAACATTGCCACGGTCGCATCGTGTCGCTGCTGGAGGGCGGCTACGACCTTGCCTCGCTGGCCGCATCCACAGCGATCCACATCCGCCGGCTGATGAAGGCCGCCGGCGCTTGACCTTGCCTTCCCGGCAAAGGACGCTTCGCCAAACGCGAAGGATTCGGACATGAGCGAGACGGACGTCCGCCCGGCGGGCGAACTGACCTTTGAAGAGGCGCTGGGCGAACTGGAACGCATCGTCGACCAGCTGGAACGCGGCGAGGTGCCTCTGGAGCGCTCGGTTGCGCTTTATGAGCGCGGCGAGGCGCTGAAGGCCCGCTGCGAGACGCTTCTCAAGGCCGCCGACGACAAGGTGGAAAAGATCCGTCTCGGCGCCGATGGCGCGCCTTCGGGGACGGAACCGCTCGATCCGTGACACGCACCGGGGCGCGTGGATGCTCAGTGCCTTTGCCCTTTTTGCCGGCGTCGCCATCATCGGCGGCTGGCTGGTCCTGACCAAGGACTGGCGCGATTCGGCGCGCTTTTCGGCAAAGCCCGCCTTCATCCGCAAGACCCGCATCGAAGCCGGGCGCGGCAGCCTGCCCGAGCGGATGCGCTTCGATGTCGAAGGCTATTATTTCCGCATCGCCTATGCCTATCAGGTCGAAGGCCAGACCTATCTCGGCAAGCGGTTTTCGGCGATGCGCGAGCCCTTCTTCCTCAGCGAGGCGGATGCCGAGGCCTTCGCCGCGCTCTATCCGGAGGAAAGCGCGATCACCATCCGCGTCGACCCTGAGAACCCGGCCCGCACGCTGGTGGAACGACAGCTGATCTTTGCCGACAAGCTGCCGCTTTATGCCGGCCTTGCGGCGCTGGCGCTGGGCGCCCTCACCTTCTGAACCGGCACAATCGTTCACCCATTGCGAAAGGTGCGGTCGGAGCGGCCGGGTTGCCCGCCGGGCGTTTCGCGCCACCTTTCTCCTTCAAGCGGAGGAGCGACAATGAGCTGGTTCAACACAGACGACCCCAAACCCGGCGATGACAGAAGCGTTGCCGCGATCGAACATGTGATCGTGCCTCGGGCGCGCGATCTCGGCGGGTTCGAGGTGCGCCGGGCGCTGCCTTCGGCCAAACGGCAGATGGTCGGACCGTTCATCTTCTTCGACCAGATGGGCCCGGTGGAATTCGTGCGCGGCGAGGGCATCGACGTGCGCCCGCATCCCCATATCGGGCTCGCGACCGTCACCTATCTCCTTTCCGGCGAGATCATGCACCGCGATTCGCTCGGCACCGAACAGGCGATCCGGCCGGGCGCGCTCAATCTGATGACGGCCGGTCGAGGCATCGTGCATTCCGAACGCACCGATCCGGTTCTGAAGGCGGCCGGCACGGATCTTTTCGGCCTCCAGAGCTGGGTCGCCCTGCCCAGGACCCATGAGGAAGGTGCCCCGGCCTTCGAACATGTCGACGCGCATGCGTTGCCGGTGGTCAAGGGGCCGGGCATCCGCGTGCGTGTCATCGCCGGCACGCTTTTCGGCGAAACGGCCCCGACGCGGACCGCCTGGGATACGCTTTATGGCGACGCGGAGCTTGCCGGCGGGGTTTCCATGCCGCTCGATGCGGCCGCCGAGGAACGGGCGATCTACACGCTGAAGGGCACGATCCGGATCGCTGGCGACCGCTTCGGGCCGGGCCAGCTCCTCGTCTTCCGGCCGGGCGATGCCATCACGATTGCCGCCGAAGAGGATGCGCGTTTCATGATTTTCGGCGGCGCAACCATGGACGGGCCGCGCCATATCTGGTGGAATTTCGTCTCGTCATCGAAAGAACGCATCGCTCAGGCTAAGGAAGACTGGCGGCAAGGGCGCTTCGACACCGTGCCCGGCGATGCAGAAGAGTTCATACCGCTCCCGTAGGACACCGGAAATCTGTTGTGAGTGATTTACCCGCCCGTTCCGCCAGCCCCCTCGTCGTCCTGGCGCCGGTCGCGACGCTGTTGCTTTCGGTTGCCCTGCTGCTGTCCGGCCACGGCCTGCAAACGACGCTGGTTCCGCTGCGCGGCGCGCTGGAACACTTCTCCGCCTTCTCTCTCGGTCTCATCGGCTCGGGCTATTATGTCGGCTTCGTCACCGGCTGCCTGATCGGCCCGCGCCTCGTCGTGCGCGTCGGTCACATCCGGGTCTTCACCGCCCTCGTCGCTGCGGCTTCTGCTGCCGCGCTGGTGCATGCGCTCGCCGTCGATCCCTTCGTGTGGATCGCCCTTCGCATCGTCACCGGCATGTGCATGGCCGGGCTTTATCTCGTCATCGAAAGCTGGCTCAACGAACACGCGACCAACGAGACCCGCGGCCTCGTGATGAGCGCCTATATCGTCGTCAACTTCTCGATGATCACGCTTGGCCAGTTGCTGATCACCCAGGCCTCGCCGACGGGATTTGCGCTGTTCACGCTGGCCTCGATCCTCGTCTCCGTCGCCGCGATCCCGGTGGCGCTGACCAATGCCGCCCAGCCCGCGCCAATCGCGGTCGTCAGCTTTCGCCCCAGGCGCCTGATCGGCATTTCCCCGGTCGGGCTCATCGGCGCCTTCGTCGTCGGCATCGCCAATGGCGCCTTCTGGGGCCTCGGCCCGGTCTTTGCCGCAAGAGCCGATCTCGGCGCGGACGGCGTTGCCATCTTCATGTCGGCGGCGGTTCTCGGCGGAGCGCTGATGCAATATCCGGTCGGGCGGATGTCGGATTTCCTCGACCGGCGCATCGTGCTGGCCGGCATGCTGGTGCTGGCGGCCCTGTCCGGTATCGCCATTGCCATTCTGCCGGTCTCGGGCACGGCGCTGCTCGCTCTCGCGCTTGTCTTCGGCGCATTGACGCTGCCGGGCTATGCCATCTCGGCCGCCCATGCCTATGACCACACCGAGCGCAGCGGCTATGTGGAAATGGCCGCAGGCCTGCTCCTGTTCAACGGCGCCGGCTCGATCATCGGTCCGCTCGCCGCCTCGCTGGCCATGGACCATTTCGGTGGCAAGAGCCTGTTTGTCTTCACTGCGGTGACGCAGACGCTTCTGGCGCTCTTCGTCGTCTGGCGCATGCGCCAGCGCGCTGCCGTCGCTCCCGCCGACAAGACCGAGTTCGACATGGCGGCAACCGCCCCTGTCGGCGGCGCGATCTCCCTTGAAGTGCCCGACCTGGACGAAGACAACATCGTCCTGCCCGACAGGCTGGACGTGCCGGCCGAGGTCGTCGATCTCGACACGCTGATGGGCGAGGTGCTCGACGACGATCCGCATCCAGAACAGCCGGAGCAACCCCGTCAGCGGAACGGCGATGCGCCTTGATCCAGCGCCTTGCATGTCGGGCCGGACCGGGCTAACGCATCAGTCATGAGCGGTGTCCTTGCCCCCCTATACCGGGAACGCCAGCCCGGCGCGCTGATCGCGCTCGCCGCACTGCTGGCCCAGCTGGTGCTGATGCTGGCGGGCATAGCCTCGCCCGCCTTCGGGGCGCAGGCCAACGGTTCCGGCGGCTTCATCATCTGCGCCCTCACCGGGCCGATCGACGCGTCGGACGAAGGCGCCCCCTACACCTATCAGCATTGCGATTGCCTGCTCATGGCAACCGCTCTTGTCGCCGAGCCGCCCCGGCTGCCGACGCTTCATCCTGTTCTGGCCGAGGGGCCGGGCATCGAACCTTGGTCCTTTTCGCCCCTGGACCCGTTTCACCGCCGCCCCCCCGCCACCGGGCCACCTTCCGTTCTCGCCTGATCGCACATTCCGGGGCATGGCCCCATCAGACGAAACGAGATTGTTCCTATGACCCGTAAACTGTTTCTCGCGGCCGCTGCCGCGCTTCTTCTCCTGCCCGCCTCCAGCCTTGCCGCGCGGGCCTGCGAAAACATGACCCCCGGCGAAGCCATCGGCACGCATGGCCATATGCCGGCGGCCGTCACCCTCGGCGACCTGACGCTGGAAGGCGCCTTCACCCGCGCCACCCCGCCCAATGCCATGGCCGGCGGCGGCTTCGTCACCATCACCAACAACGGCAGCGAGGATGACCGGCTGATCGCGGCGTCCTCGCCCGCAGCACCGCGCGTGGAACTGCACACCATGGCCGTCATCGACGGCGTGATGCGCATGCGCGAGATGGAAGGCGGGATCGACATCCCGGCCGGCGAGACCGTCAACCTTGCACCGGGCGGCCTGCATGTGATGTTCATGCAGCTTCCCGCGCCCTTCGTCGCCGGAACCATGGTGGAAGTCACCCTCACCTTCGAGAAGGCGGGCAGTGTGACGATCATGATGCCGGTGGTGGAACGCGGCAGTGAACCCGCGCACACCATGCAGCACTAGGACCGGTCATGTCTTCCTTGCGCATTGTCCTCTTTGCGGTTGCGGGCCTCGCTTTTGCGGGGCTCGCGGCCGTGACCGCGATGTCCATGATCGACGCACCGCGCAATCAGGACGCGCTGTTCTCCGAGCCGGTCGCCGGCATCGGCGGCCCGTTCCAGCTCGTCGACCAGAACGGGCGCGCAGTGACGGAGGCCGATTTTTCCGACAAGCCGAAGGTGATCTATTTCGGCTTCACCTTCTGTCCGGAAATCTGCCCGACGACGCTGTTCGAGCTTTCCAATCTTCTGGAGGAACTGGGGCCGGCGGCGGACAATCTTCACGTCCTTTTCATCACCGTCGACCCGGAACGCGACACGCCGGAGATGATCGGCGGCTATGTCGGCGCCTTTTCCGACCGCATTCTCGGCCTTTCCGGAACGCAGGACGAGGTTGACGCGGCGGTTGCCGCCTACCGGGTCTATGCGGCGCGCGTGCCGCTGGAAAATGGCGGCTACACCATGGACCACACCGCCTCGGTCTTCCTGATGAATGCCCAAAACCAGCTTGTCGGCACCATCGCCTATGGCGAGGCGCACGACACGGCGCTCGCCAAGCTGCGCCGTCTTGCCGGGGCCGGCGCCGGTTCATGAGCGAGCGCCGGCGCCTCGACGAGGCTCTGGTCGAGCGGGCGCTGGCACCCAGCAGGGCGCGGGCCCGCGATGCCGTGCAGCGCGGCCATGTCACCGTCGATGGCGCGGTGGAAACCAAGCCGGCGCGCAAGGTCGGCCCGGAACAGATCCTTGCCCTCTCCGATCCGGCTGCGGGCTATGTGGCGCGCAGCGCGCTGAAGCTCGTCGCCGCTCTCGATGCCTTCGCCATAACCGTCGATGGCCGGCTGGCGCTGGATGTCGGCGCCTCCACCGGTGGATTTACCCAGGTGATGCTGGAGCGCGGCGCAAAGCGGGTCGTCGCCATCGATGTCGGCCATGACCAGCTCCACCCCGCAATCGGCGCCGATCCGCGCGTAGAGGCGCATGAGGGGCTCAACGCCCGCGATCTTGATGCCGATGCGCTTGGCGGCCCCTTCGATCTCGTCAGCGTCGATCTTTCCTTCATTTCCGTCCTCAAGGTTCTGGAGCCGATCCTCTCCTGCCTCGCGGCGGAGGGCGATCTCGTCATTCTAGCCAAGCCGCAATTCGAGGTCGGGCGCGACGGGCTCGGCAAGGGCGGCATCGTGCGCGATCCGGGCGAGGCCGAAGCCGCCGTCCGGCGCATCGAGGATGCGGTGGCGGAACGCGGTCTTGTCTTGACGGGACGCATCGCCTCGCCCATCGAAGGCGGCGATGGCAACCGCGAATTCCTCATCGCCGCGCGCCGTTGCTGATCGCCCGCCAACCGCTTGCAGGCCGCCCGTCATGAGCACCCTTCGCCGCCTTGAGATCGATCGGCTCGGCCAGTTTGGCGACGGGCTTTCCGGCTCAGGCCGCGACACCGTCGCGATTGCGGGAACGCTTGCCGGCGAAACGGTCGAGGCGCGTCTCGACGGCCGGCAGGGCGATCTCGTCGCCGTGCTTGCCCCTTCCCCCGACCGCCAGGTGCCGCCCTGTCCGCAGGCCGGCGATTGCGGCGGCTGCCAGTTGCAGCACATGCGCCCCGATGCCGAGGACGCCTTCAAGCGCGCCCGTCTGGAAACGGCGCTGAAGCTGGCCGGGGTCGTTCATCCACCGCTCGCGGCAACCCGGTTCGGCGGGCAGCGCCGTCGTGTCGCGTTCACCGCGCGCCACGACCACGAGGGCACCGCGCTCGGCTTCAATGCCCGCCGCAGCCACCGCATCGTTGCGCCCGGTGGCTGCACCGTTGTGCGGCCGGAAATCTTGGGCGCACTGACCGTTCTGAAGGCTGTGGCCGCGATCACGGCAAAAGCCGACGGCACGACGCGGCTCGCGGTACTTGCCACCCGGACCGGGCTCGATGTCGCGGTCTCGGATGCACGCAAGGGCGCGCTGGAAGCCCGGCAGAAGCTGATGCGTCTGGCGCTCGATGCCGGCTTTGCCCGCCTGACGCTGGACGGCGAGATCATCGCCCAGCACGAACCGCCGGTTCTCGATTTCGGCCGCGCGCCGGTCACCCTGCCGCCGAGCGGTTTTGCCCAGGCGAGCCTTGAAGCCGAACTCGCCATGGCCGATCTGGTGCTTGAGGGCATCGGCAAGGCCAAGCGCGTTGCCGATTTCTTTGCCGGTTCCGGCACCTTCGCCCTCAGGATCGCCGAGCGCGCCAAGGTGCATGCGGTGGAAGCGGACCGTTCGGCCCTTTTCGCACTCGAAGCCGGATGGAAGGCGGCGGGCGGGCTGAAACCGCTCACCACCGAGCGGCGCGATCTCTTCAAGGTGCCGCCGCTCGCCAAGGAGCTTGCCCTATATGACGCGGTGGTTTTCGACCCGCCGCGCGCGGGCGCCGAAGCGCTCTCGCGGGCGATTGCCAAAAGCGGCGTCCGGCGGGTCGTGGCTGTCTCCTGCGAGCCGGAAACGCTCGCCCGCGATCTGGCGATCCTCACCCAGGGCGATTACAGGATCGACGCCATCACACCGGTCGACCAGTTCCGCCACGCCGCCCATATCGAAGCCGTGGCGGTGCTCACCTCGACCGCGCAGCGGCCTAAAGGATCTCGGTCTCGGTGATCTTGATGCCGAAGCCTTCAAGGCCGATGTAACGGCGTTCGCGGCTGGCAAGAAGCCGGATCGAGGAGACGCCGAGCGCGTGCAGGATCTGCGCGCCAAGGCCGATCTCGCGCCATTCTTCCTGCCGCCGGCGGGCCGAGGCGGTGTCTTCCTCGGGCGGACGGGAGCGCAGCGAGGCCGCCCCGGTGTTCACCCCCACCGATCCGTCGCGCAGATAGACGATGATGCCGCGGCCGTGGCTGGCGATGCGGTCTTCGGACGGCCCGAGGCGCGAGGTGAGGCCAAACAAATCGGCGGCCACATTCTCCACATGCAGGCGCACGGGAATGTTCTCCCCGTCGCGGATGTCGCCATAGACGACCGCAAGATGCTGCATCGGATCGAAGGGCACGGAAAAGCTGACGGCACGGGCGCGGCCGTGGCGGGTTTCGATCTCGGCTTCCTCGACCTGTTCGACCAGACGGTCGGTGCGCTGGCGCCAGGCGATGAGATCGGCCACGGAGACCTGCTTCAGGCCATGGGTTTCGGCAAAGGTCTTGACCTGCGGGCCGCGCATCACCGTGCCGTCGTCATTGACCAGTTCGCAGATGACGCCGACCGGCGGCAGGCCGGAAAGCCGGCACAGATCCACCGCCGCCTCGGTGTGGCCGGACCGCATGAGCACCCCGCCCTCGCGCGCCACCAGCGGAAAGACATGACCGGGGCGGACAAAGTCTTCCGGCCCGACATTGCCATTGGCGAGGGCGCGCACGGTTGCGGTGCGTTCCTCGGCGGAAATGCCCGTCGTCGTGCCGTGGCGAAAGTCGACCGAGATGGTGAAGGCGGTCGAATGCGGCGCGTCGTTGACCGCCACCATCGGATCGAGGCGCAGCTTGCGGGCGATGTCGCCCGGCATCGGCGCGCAGACGATGCCGCTGGTGTGGCGCACGATGAAGGCCATCTTTTCCGGCGTGCAATGAACCGCCGCGACGATGAGATCGCCCTCGTTCTCGCGGTCGTCGTCATCGGTGACGACGACGATTTCGCCGCGCTCGAAGGCGCGCAGGGCTTCGGCGACGCCGGGGATATCAACCGACATTGGTGGGGGCTCCGGGTTCACGGCCGGTCTGGCCGCGGTGACGCAGCCAGTGATCGGCAAGGACAAGCGCCATCATCGCCTCGCCCACCGGCACGGCGCGAATGCCGACGCAGGGGTCATGGCGCCCCTTGGTGACGAGATCGACTTCCTCGCCCGAGCGCGTCACCGAACGGCGTGGCTTGAGGATCGACGAGGTCGGCTTGACGGCAAAGCGGCAGACGATCGGCTCGCCGGTGGAAATGCCGCCGAGGATGCCGCCGGCATGGTTGGATAGATAGGCCGGGCGGCCGTCCGGTCCGCGCACCATCTCGTCGGCGTTTTCTTCGCCGGTCAGGCAGGCGGCGTTGAAGCCTTCGCCGATCTCCACGCCCTTGACGGCGTTGATGGTCATCATCGCCATCGCAAGGTCGGAATCGAGCTTGCCATAGACCGGCGCGCCGAGACCGGCCGGCACGCCTTCGGCCACCACCTCGATCACCGCGCCGATGGAGGAGCCGTCCTTGCGGATGGCGGAAAGATAATCATCCCAGAGCCCGGCCGCGACCGGGTCGGGGCAGAAGAACGGGTTGTCCTGCACCGCATCCCAGTCGAAGCGCGCGCGGTCGATCCGGTGCGGGCCGATCTGCACCAGCGCACCGCGGATGGTAACGCCCGGCAGAACCTTGCGGGCAACCGCACCGGCGGCGACCCGGCTTGCCGTCTCGCGCGCCGAGGAGCGCCCGCCGCCGCGCGGATCGCGCAGGCCGTATTTCTGCTCGTAGGTCAGATCCGCATGGCCCGGCCGGTAGCGGTCGGCGATCTCGGAATAATCCTTCGAGCGCTGGTCCTGATTGCGGATTTCGAGGGCGATCGGGGTTCCGGTCGTCACCTGCACGCCGTCCGCGCCGGCGTAGACGCCGGACAGGATCTCGACCTGATCGGGTTCCTGACGCTGGGTGACGAATTTCGACGTTCCGGGACGGCGCTTGTCGAGAAAGGGCTGGATGTCGGCTTCGCTCAGGGGCAGGCCCGGCGGGCAGCCGTCCACCACGCAGCCGATGGCAACGCCATGGCTTTCGCCGAAGGTGGTGAAGCGGAACAGATGGCCGAAACTGTTGTGCGACATGGGTCCTACCGGATGGCTGGCAGGCTGTTCTATTGGCGCAAGCAAGGCGCGTCAAACGCCGCGGGCACCGCTTCAACCGTGAAAGGCGCCCGCCCTGCCGTCAAAGCGGAAGACCTTGTCCTGCGGGATGTCGAGAAGCGGCACGTCCTCGCGGGCAAAGCCTTCCAGAAGCCCCCGCACGACCCGCAGCACACCGCCATGCGAGACCAGGACCGCCGGGCGCGACAGGGTCTTCAGAAAGGCGTCGATGCGGCGCGACAGGGCGGCATAGCTTTCCCCGCCCGGATGCTCATATCCCCATTTGTCGGCATCGCGGGCCGCGGCATCCTCGGGCGCGACGAGGGCGAGTTCTGCCAGCGTCAGTCCCTCGAAGCTGCCGAAGGTCAACTCCCTGAGGGCTTCGCGCGTCGCATAATCATCGGGGACGAGCCCCATCGCCCGGCGCGCGATCTGCATGGTCTCGCTGGCGCGGCTGAGCGGCGACGACAACCAGTCGAGCGCGGCCGGCTCATGGCCATCGGCTTCGATGAGCGCCTTGAGGACGTGGCCATTGGCCGCCGCCTGGGCGCGGCCCGTCGCATTCAGCGGCACATTGCGCCCGCCCTGGAGGCGCTGCTCGACGTTCCAGTCGGTTTCGCCATGGCGCAGGAAATAGAAGGGCGGCATCCGGTCCATGCTGATCGGCTCCCGCCCCAAGGGGCTAGACGACGGAAATATCCGGCGCGTCCACGGCCTTCATGCCGACGACATGATAGCCGGAATCGACGTGGTGCACCTCGCCGGTGACGCCGCGCGACAGGTCGGAGAGGAAGTAGAGCGCCGAATCGCCGACTTCCTCGATGGTCACGGTGCGCTTCAGCGGCGAATTGTATTCGTTCCACTTCAAAATGTAGCGGAAATCGCCGATGCC
>JAGRKQ010000093.1 GCA_020442235.1 Hyphomicrobiaceae bacterium
GTGACCGCCTCTGCGGCAAAACGCCCCCCCGCCAGAACCGAAGGGTGTTCCGTCGCGCCGACCAGAAGCTGCCGGAAGACGCGCTCCCCGCCCCCCGAGCGCCACACCGGCGACAGCACCGTCTGGATCGCTTCGCTCGCCCCGCTGGTGAAGACGAGGGCCTTGGCAGAGCCGCCGACCAGCCGGGAAACCGGCCCTCGCGCCGCCTCGATGCGTGCCCGCGCGCGGCGGCCTTCGGCATGGATCGAAGACGCATTTCCGGCATCGGCGAGCGCGGCCAGCATCGCCTCCTGCGCCCTGGGGCGCAGCATCGATCCTGCATTGTGGTCCAGATAGACGCGCACGCAATCTCTCATCAAACGAGACGCAGGCGCGAAATGCTTGAAAAGACAGGGGCAGCCTGTGCTAGAAGCGCAACAAGGCAGTGGCCGGCCTTCTCGGCACCTTTCTCGCCGACGCGTCTCCGGGTTCAAGGGCCGGGCCGCTCGGTTTCTTAGAATGGTTCTAGGTTCGCCTCCCCGCGCCGTCAAGAATTGTTAAGCGCCCGCTCACAACAAAGCGGACACGAAGTTGAGGACGAGTATGCCGGAAGTCATTTTCAACGGGCCCGCCGGGCGTCTGGAAGGCCGCTATCATCCGGCAAAGTCGAAATCGGCCCCCTGCGCCATCATCCTGCACCCGCATCCGCAGGTTGGCGGCACGATGAACAATCAGGTCGTCTACCGGCTCTACTACATGTTCGCGGCGCGCAATTTTGCCGTTCTGCGCTTCAATTTCCGCGGCGTCGGGCGCAGCCAGGGCTATTTCGACCACGGGATCGGCGAATTGTCCGATGCCGCCGGTGCGCTGGACTGGCTGCAATCGCTGCACCCCGAGGCGCCCTTCTGCTGGATTTCCGGCTTTTCCTTCGGCGCCTGGATCGGCATGCAGCTTCTGATGCGCCGCCCGGAAGCGGCGGGCTTCATCTCGGTCGCCCCGCCGGCGAATCTTTATGATTTCTCCTTCCTCGCGCCCTGCCCGACCTCCGGCATCATCGTTTCCGGCTCGGAAGACCGTGTGGTCCCGGCCAAGGATACCAATGCGCTGGTCGACAAGCTGAAGACGCAGAAGGGCATCACCGTCACGCACACCGTGCTCGACGGCGCCAACCATTTCTTCGAGAACAATCTCGACCAGCTGGAAGAGACCTGCGGCACCTATCTCGACAAGCGCCTCGGCGAGCCACACATCCGCTGAAGACCGTCAGGGACGCGCCACGACGCCCCCGGTCATCGGCCGGGGAGCGCCCGTGGTACCCGGAAAGCTGATCGGCAGGCCGTTGAGGCTGCGCACCGCCATATAGGCAAAGGCCTCCGCCTCGATCGTATCGCTGCGCCAGCCAAGATCGCCGGCCGGGATCGTGGCGATTCCGGTATCGCGGGCGATGCGCCTCAAAAGTTCAAGGTTATGCGCCCCGCCGCCAACGGCAATGAGCTTGCCCGGCTTCACCGGCACAAGAGCGACCGCTTTTTGAATCGTTTTTGCCGTGAAATCGCAAAGCGTAGAAACAATATCTTCAATCGGCGCATCAAGAACGGGTAGCGCCTCGAAGGCGTTCCGGTCGAGCGATTTCGGCAGGCCTTGCGCGAAATAAGGGTGGCGGAGCGCCGCTTCCAGCCAGCCGGCATCGCTGCGCCCGGCGGCAGCAAGCATGCCCCCCTCGTCATAGGGCCGGCCGGTTGCGGACAGAACCGCATCGTCCATCAGCGCATTTGCCGGGCCGGTGTCGAAGGCCAGAAATCCCTCGTCGCGGCCATCGATAACGGTGAGATTGGCTACGCCGCCAAGATTGAGCACACCGACGGGCAGATCGAGCCCCGACCGCGCCACCAGCGCACGGTGATAGACGGGGGCCAGCGGCGCGCCCTCGCCGCCCGCCTGAACGTCTGCTGCGCGAAAATCATGCACAACCGGCACGCCGAAGCGCCGCGCCAGCGCGGCCGCATTGCCGATCTGGACAGTCAGCCCCCGCTCTGGCGCATGGAAGACGGTCTGGCCGTGAAAGCCGATCACATCGGGCATCCAGTCGGGATGCGCGTCGATGAGCATGGCCACGGCCTCGACATGCACACTGGTGACGATGGCCTCGGCAAGCCCCAGCGCACCGGGGCGCAAGGTCCGGTCTTCAAGCTGCACTGCCTCGCGAAGCGCCTGCCGCAGGATCGTGCGTTCCGATGTTTCATAAGGCCGGTAGGCCGTCGGCCCGAAAGCCTCCACGCCGTCGCCATCCGTGACGATCAGGGCCGCATCGACCCCGTCCATGGAGGTGCCGCTCATCAGCCCGAGGGCGATTGCCCGTTGCATCGCGGCCTTCCCTTTGTCTTTAGTGCGCGCGCTCACAAGAACGCACGAGAACAGAACCGAGTCACCATGACGGCCTATCGTTCCGAATTTCTTCGCCAGTTGGAAGCGCGCGGTTTCATTGCGCAGATGTCGAATGCCGAGGGGCTGGATGCAGCCCTCGGCGAAGGCGTCGTGCCGGCCTATATCGGCTTCGACTGCACCGCGCCGTCCCTGCATGCCGGCTCGCTGGTGCAGATCATGATGCTGCACTGGCTGCAGAAGACCGGCCACAAGCCGATCGTTCTGATGGGTGGCGGAACCACCCGCGTCGGCGATCCTTCCGGCAAGGACGAGAGCCGCAAGATGCTCTCCGAAGAGGACATCGAGGCCAACAAGAACGGCATCCGCCAGGTCTTTGCCCGCTTCCTGACCTTTGGCGACGGCCCGACCGATGCCCTCATGGTCGACAATGCCGACTGGCTCCTGAAGATCAACTACATCGAACTTCTGCGCACCGTCGGGCGGCATGTCTCGGTCAACCAGATGATCCAGCGCGATTCGGTGAAGCTTCGCCTGGAGCGCGAGCAGCACCTGTCCTTCCTGGAATTCAACTACATGGTCCTTCAGGCCTATGACTATGTGGAGCTGAACCGGCGCCACGGCGTGCGCCTGCAGATGGGCGGCTCCGACCAGTGGGGCAACATCGTCTCCGGCATCGATCTCGGCCGGCGCATGGAAGAGGCCGAACTTTTCGCCCTCACCACCCCGCTCCTCACCAGCGCATCGGGTGCCAAGATGGGCAAGACCGCCTCCGGCGCCGTCTGGCTCAACGCCGACATGCTCTCGCCCTATGAATACTGGCAGTATTGGCGCAACGCCGAGGATGCCGACGTCGAGCGTTTCCTGAAGCTTTTCACCCTTTTGCCGCTCGACGAGATCGCCCGTCTTGCCGCGCTCGAAGGCGCCGAGGCCAACGAGGCCAAGAAGGTGCTCGCCACCGAGGCGACGGCCCTCCTGCATGGCCGCGAGGC
>JAGRKQ010000094.1 GCA_020442235.1 Hyphomicrobiaceae bacterium
ACGGCCGCTGCCGAAATCGCCGTGCCGGTGCGTGCCGAACTCGTTGCCGCCCTTCAGGATCTCGAGGCGCGTGCCGGCGGCGCCATCCTGCGGCGGCTGGAGCGGTCCCGGCGCGACCTTCGCGCCGCAGAGCGCGCCCTTCCGGCGGCCGAACGCCTTCTCGGCGATCCGCGCCAGCGGCTCGACCGGGCGGGCGAACGTCTGGCGCAGGCGCTGCGGGTCAATGCCCTGTCGCAGCGCCGCCGCTTCGAGCGCGTCTCCAGCCGTCTCGGGCCGATGCTGCTTCATGCCGGCCAGACGCGCCGCCGCGAGCAGGTGCGCATTGCCGCCCAGTCTTTCACCCGCGGCATCGAGCGCCATCAGGAACTGCGGCGCGATGCGCTGGGCCGCATCGGAAAACGCCTCTCGGCGCGGCTTCTGCAAGGCGTTGCCATGCGCGGACGCGAGCGCGGCCATCACGCAGCAACCCGTCTGGCGCGCGCTTTTGCGCAGGACCTTTCCGCCCGCAAGAGTCGGGTGGAGGGCCTTTCAAAACTGCTCACCAGCCTGTCCTACCGGGGTGTTCTGGAGCGCGGCTTCGTGCTGGTCGAGGCCGCCGACGGCACGCCGGTCCGCCGGGCCTCGGGCCTTGCCGCCGGCGATGCCGTCGCCTTGCGCTTTGCCGATGGTGTGCGCGGTGCGACCGTTACCGGCGAGGCTGCGCCGCCCGATGCCGACCCGCCATCGGCAAGGCGCAAGGGCGTGCCACGATCGTCTCAACCGGAAAAGGGCGGGCAGGGCAGCCTGTTCTGAAGGGCCGGCCGAAGCTCAGGCCGACTTGCGCCGCCGGGCCGGCCTTGGGGGCGCGGGCTTCTGCCAGGCGCTGACGGCGCCGTCGATCTGCCGCTTGAGGGTTTCAAGATCGGCTTCCGCTGCGGCCACGATCTCGGCGGCCTTGAAAAAGTTCAGAACCTTGAACTGGGTCACCGGCGGCTTCAGGAGAAGCTGCGGCGGATGCACGGCAAGGTGGGCGCGGGTCAGCGTCTGCATCATGATCTGCATCGCGCCGATGAAGCTTTCCGATCCGCCCGGAATGCGCCCCGGATCCTCGCCATCCGGCCCGCCGATGATGTCGACGGCGATCACCAGATCGCAAGGATCGAGCGCGCCGGTCGGCAACGGCGTCACCACGCCGCCATCGACATGCACCCGGCCATCGACCAGCACCGGCTTGAACACCATCGGAATGGCGATGGAGGCGGCGACCGCCGGCTTCAGCGGGCCGCTGTCGAAGACGACTTCGCAGGCCTCGTGAAAATCCGTCGCCACCACCCGCAAAGGAATGGAGAGCGCTGAAAAATCCTCCGCCAGCCCTTCCGGCAGGAAGGCGGTGAGGATCGCTTCGGCCGGCAACTGCGCACCGCCGAGCCCGGCGAACCAGTCGGCCATGCGGCGCGGACGGATCGTCCACAGCCGCGCAGCAACCTCCCGGCTGTCGGAAAAGGCGGCAAGGCTCGCTTCGCGCATCGTGGCCGCATCGAGACCCGAGGCGATGCCCCAGCCGATCACCGAGCCAATGGAGGTGCCCGAAAGACAGGACGGCCTGAGGCCGAGGTCCTCGAGCGCGCGCAGCACGACGATGTGCGCAAGCCCGCGCGCGCCGCCGCCGCCAAGGGCCAGTCCGATGGTCGGTTCGCTCATGCGATTCCCATGTTTTGCGGACCGGGCGGTTCAGCGGCGCCCGGTCATCTGCTCGATCAGGGCCTCGAACTGACGCACCTGCTGGTTCTGGATGTCGGCGCCGGCATCGAACATCTTGCCGAAGATGTCGGCCCCGGTCGGAACGCGGCGTTCCTCGCGCTGCGGCTGGGCGCCCATCATCTGGCCGAAGATCGAGCCGATGAGATCGCCGAGCGGATTTTCCGGTTCGCGCTGCCGCCGGCTGGAACGGCCGCCGGTGAACTGCTCCAGAAGCTCGCCGATCGGGTTGTTGCCGCCGCGCGCCTGATTGAACAACCCGCCCATGATCATCGAGGCGAGCGCCGGCAGCATCTGCTTGAGGATCGTCTCGGAAATCCCCGTCGCCTGCGAGACCTGCGAGGCGATCTGCCGGCTGACATCGCGCGAGCCGAAGAGATGGCCGAGAATGCCGTTGCCGTCGCCGCGCGCGGTCGGATCGAAGGCGGAAAACGGGTTCTGGTAATAGCCCTGATGCTGGCCGGAACCGAGCGCGGCCAGGAAGCTTTCCAGCCCGGTCGCTGTCTGGGTGTTGCGCCGGAGCCCGGCGGAAAACGCCGGCATCAGCGCCGCGACGGCCTGTTCCACCTGATGTTCGGAAAGACCGTAGCTGCGCGCCATGGTCGAGAAGGCGTTGCCGCCGCCCGCCTGCTGCATCATGTCGAAAAGCGTCTGCATGGTTCTGTCCTCCCTGTGGCCGATGCGTCGGCCCTTGTCTCATCAAGTCAAAGCCGTGCCGGACGGTCAAGCAGGCCTTTGGCGTCCTCAGACCGAGGCCTTGCCGGACGAAAACGGCGGGGCCGGCGGATGATCGGGCAGCGGCGGGGCGTCCTCATCGGCGTCCTCGGAGGCGCCCTTCTGAAGCCGCTTCATGACGATGAAGGCCGCGACCAGGGCGCCAAGGCCGAACAGCACCGATCCGGCCGCCTGGCCGATGAGAACGCCCTTGGCCGCGTAAAGCTTCGCCCCCAGCCAGGTGAAAGGCACCGTCCCGAGCGTGGCGCGGCCCCAGTTGAACAGCGTCGACAGGGTCGGGTGGCCGAGATTGTTGAAGGCGGTGTTGGCGACGAACAGCGCACCGTTGAAGGCAAAGCTCACCGCCAGAACGGTCATGAAAAAGACGACGAGGTCGCGCGCTGCGCCGGTCGCGTCGAAGAGATCGACGACAAGGCCGCTCGCGCCATAAAGCACAAGGCAGATCACCGCCGTATAGGCGATGATGAAGACAAGGCTGTCGCGGAAGGTCGCGCGCACCCGGTCGATGCGCCCGGCGCCGAGATTCTGGCCGAAGATCGGCCCGACCGCGCCCGACAGCGCGAAGATGGCCCCGAAGGCGACCGGAACGATGCGCCCGATGATCGCCCAGCCGGCAACGGCTCCGTCGCCAAAGGGGGCGATGTGCGCCGTCACGACGGCGTTGCCGACCGGCGTTGCGATGTTGGTCAGAACCGCCGGGACCGCGATCGCGGCGAGCGGCCTCAGATTGTCGGCAAGATCGGAACGCCGGGGCCGCTCGACCATGTCGTGCACGCGCACCGAGCCATAAAGCCCGATCAGGACGAGGGTCGCGCGCGAAAAAATCGTGGTGATCGCCGCGCCGGTGACGCCGAGGTCGAGCCCGAAGATGAACAGCGGATCGAGAAGGGCGGCGACCACCCCGCCGGCAAGCGTCACATACATCGCCCTTCGCGCATCCCCGACCGCGCGCAAAAGCCCCGAGGTCGCCATGCCGAGCCCGAGAAGCGGCATGCTCGGCAGAACGATCCGAAGAAAGCCCGTCGGGACCTCATGGGTGGGTCCTTCGGATACGAGCAGCGACAGGATCGGCCCGATCAGGGGCCCGAGCAGGACGACGATGACCAGCGAGGCGAACACCATGAAG
>JAGRKQ010000095.1:0-722 GCA_020442235.1 Hyphomicrobiaceae bacterium
GGCACCACGCTGCGCGAGGAAGCCGTCAAGCTCGGCATCACGGCAGAAGACTTCGACGCCATCGTCCGCCCCGAGACGATGATCGCGCCGCAGTAAGGCCGGAGCGTTCGCGGTGAGCGCGGACATTCTCAGCCTCTCAAAGGCCCGCAAGGCGAAGCAGCGGGCCGGGAAGGACAAGACGGCGGCGGAAAACCGCCGCCGTCACGGCCGCACCAAGGCCGAGCGCGACGCCGACAAGGCCCGCGCCGATCAGGATGCCAGACGCCATGAAGCCCTGCGCCTGACACCGCGCGAGACCAGCGACAGCGGGACGGATGGTGACGGGACGCAGACGCCGTGAAGAAGCGCTCGCTCGTCCTTAACGGCCACCGCACATCCGTCGCCCTGGAACCGGAATTCTGGGCGGAACTGGAGCGCATCGCCAAACAGCGGGATCTGTCCCTTTCCGCCCTCGTTGCCGGCCTCGATGCCGTACGCGAAGCCGCCAATCTGGCCAGCGCGCTGCGGCTGATGGTGCTGGCCGATCTGAAACGCCGGACGCTGGAAGACCCCGATCAGTAAAGCCCGCTCGGGCCCGAAGGGTAGCCCTGTGAAGGCGCAGCCGGTGCGACGGGCGGCTCGGGCAGCGGCTCGACCACGATCACATCCAGCGGCGGCAGGGCATTGCCATCGGACGGGCCGGAACCCGCGCCCCCGAGCGCCTCGCCCAGCGCCTGCGGTGA
>JAGRKQ010000095.1:768-3056 GCA_020442235.1 Hyphomicrobiaceae bacterium
CGCTCTTCTTCCTGCCGCGCGGCTTCGCGCTGGCGCGCCGCGTCTTCCGCCTGCCGCTCGGCCTCGATCCGCTGGCGCGCGGCACGGATGACGGAAAGCTCGCGCACCAGCCGCTCCCGCTCCAGGATTTCCGCATTGAGCGCTTCCACGCGCTCGATTTCCACTTCAAGCCGCTGCACGCCGAGCGCGGCCGTCAGTTGCTGGGTGTCGAGCCGGCGCTCCGGCGCCTCGACCGGGCCGGCAAAACTGAGCGCAACACCCGGAAGCGTCAGTCCCGACACGGCCCCGCGCGGTGTCATCTGGATGCCGGCGGAAAGATCCATTTCGGCAAGATCGACCTCCAGCGTGCCCCGCAAGGCGACCTCGGGGGTTTCCACGCCGAGGCTGGCCGCGCGCAGCGTGCCGCCGGCAATCGTCAACGGTCCTTCCAGGTGCGGCAGGTCGAGCCCGCCGGAGGCCAACTGCCCGGCAAAGGCGGCGTTGACCTGCGGATCCTCCTCGACGAGGCCGGCTTCGGACGCGCGCACGATCCGCGCAAAGGCCGATGGAGAAAGCCCCTCGATGCGGCCGTCTTCAAGCTGGAAGGCCCCTTCGCCGGAAAGCGCCGCCGCCAGCGCGGCAATCGAGCGCCCCTGACCGTCGAGCGAGACCTGCGCACTGAGCCGCCCGCCGATGACGGCACGCGCACCGTCCTGCCAGGAAAGCGCGGCAGCATCGACGCCCTCCAGCGCCAGCCTTGCCGAAAGCACCGGCGTCAGGTCCGCCATGTCGACGGAAAGGCGTCCTGTAACCCGCCCTCCCGCAAAGCCGGCTTCGATGGCATCGAGGGCAACGCCCTCCGCGCCGAGGTGAAGATCGGCGGCAAAGCCGGTCAGCACGCTGTCATCGGCAAGCCGGGCACGCGGCGCGGTGATGTGCACGCCGACACTTTCGTCATCCAGAAGCAGCGGCGAGAACAGCCCGCCGGGAAGCCGTGTTCCTGCCACGGGATCAAGCGCTTCCGGCCCGAACAGAGCCAGCGCCAGAAGCTCCAGATCGATACCATCCAGCGCCAGTTGTCCTGAGATCGCCGAAGGCCCGCTCGCCGGGCGCCGCCGCTCCAGATAGCCGGTGGCGCGCGCATCGAGAATGCGGGCATCGATCCGCGACAGGGACAGCGCATCGAACGTGCCGGAGACATCCCCGGCCAGCGTGACCGGCAAGCCGCCGGGAAGGATCGGCAGCGAGATGCCGGCCATCAACCCGAGCGGTCCGACATCGTCATGACGGAAAGAAAGCGCGCCGGAAAGCTGCGGAGCCCCGCCATCGAGAAGCACCGTGCCGTCATAGGAAAAACGCCCGCCCAGCCCCTCGAAGGACAATGCCGTCTCAAGTCCCTCGCGCGGCACGCCATCAAGGCTGAGAACCAGCGTTCCCGGCGTATCGACACCGGTCGGAAACAGCGCCAGTCCCGCCTGCGACAACAGCCGGAAGGCGCTTTCGCCCTCCACCGATAGACGCGCCGTCAGGCTGGACGCGGCCGGATCGCTGGCCGCGCCGCCCGTCCGCTCCGCCGCGAAGGAAAGCACCGAACCGCTGACATCGCCTTCCAGCAGCATGCGTGCCGCACCGTCATCGACCGCGCCGTCATAGTGCAACGACAGCCGTGCCGGCGCGTAAAGCGGTGCATTCCGCCGAAGATCGGCGACAAGCTCGCTTTGCGGAAAAAGCCGCCCGGCCAGCGTCAGAAGACCGCCAACCTCATCGGCATCGAGCCCGGCGCGGATCGTTCCGGCCGGCGCTGTCGTCAGGGTCTCCAGTTGCCCTTCCGCGGCAAGCCGCGCCCCGCCGACATTGCCGATGACAAGCTGCCGCAAATCCAGCCGGTCGCGCTCGAAGGTGAGGGCTGCGTCCACCTCGCCGAGATCGAACCCGCCGACCGTCAGGCGCTGTGCGGTGACCTCGGCGACAAGCCGGGTCGGAACCTCGCCATTGCCACGGCCATCGCGGGCGATCAGCCCGGCAATCCCCGTCACCAGATCGGCGGAAAGAACCCCCGCATCGAGATCGATGCGCAGTTCGCGCGCATCGGGCATCCGCACAAGGCCGATGTCGCCGGTCACGGGCGCGTCCGCGATGTCGCCCCGGATGCGGTCGAGCGTGATGCCGTCCTGTGTCACCGCCAGATCGGCGCTGAGATCGAAGCTCGAAAAGCCGGGGTCCGTGGGCGTCTCGCCCTCCTCCTGCCGTGCCCAGGCGATCAGCGTCCCCGCCCGCTCGCTCGACAATGCAACGCGGCCGGCGAAGAT
>JAGRKQ010000095.1:3131-8846 GCA_020442235.1 Hyphomicrobiaceae bacterium
TCGCCGGGAAGCTGCACGTCGAAGCCGATGTCGCGAATGACCGAGCCGCCGACGACGATGGCCGGCAGATCGGCGGAAACCACCCCCTGAACCGGCAAGGGCGGCAGGCCGGCCAGAAAATGCCGCACCGCCTCGAAACTGGCCGATGGATCGGCCGGCCCGCCTCCGAAAAGCCGGTCGAGGTCGATCTGGCGCGAGGACAGCACCGCCTCGAAACGCGGCGGATCGGCAAGCGCCACGACCGCATGGCCGGCGATCTCGAAGGCCGGGCCCTCGCCGGTCTGAAGCGACCAGGTGAGATTTTCCGCCCGCAAGCGATCCGGCGTCAGCTCGAAACCCGAAACCAGCCGCCAGCCGCCTTCCATTGCCGAACGTAAGACCGCCTCGCCGTCATAGCGCGGCAGCCCGCCGGACAGGCTGAGGGCTCCATCGGCCTCCACGATCACCGGCGTCTGCGCCGGATAGGCGCTGAAGCGCAGCCGGATCGCACCGTCCTCGGCGGTGCCGGTCGCGGCGCGGAAATCGACGATCTCGCCATCCCCAAGCCGCAGCGAACCCGCATCGAGACGCCAGGGACCGATGGCCGAAGGCGCGGAAAGCCCGGCGCGCACTTCGCCGGCGAGAGGACGTTGCGTGCCATCGGGCAGAATGAGGATGATCGCGCCTTCCGAAATTGACGCGGCTTCGACCGAGATCGCGGCAAGATCCACCGTGAACGGTCCCGATGGCCGGCTCTCCCCGATCAGAAGGGCGCCGTCCGGCCCGAGCGGCAGGCGTAGGACCGGCCGCTCGACGACCAGATCGAGCACCTCGATCTCGCCCTTCAGGAAAGGCGCGATGGAGAGCACCGCCTCGAAGCGCTCCGCCGTCAGAAGCGCCGGTGCGCCTTCAGCGCCAGCAACCTCCACCCCCTCGAAGCGGATCGTCGGCGTCGGCAAAAGCCTCAGATCCGTCGCGCCCGAGACCTGCACCCTGCGCCCCAGCAGCGCGCTCGCCTGCTCCTCGAAGGTCTGCCTATAGGCCGACCAGTCGACGAACAGCGGCACGACCAGCGCCGCCGTCAGAACGAGGACGAGCAGAACACCGATGGACAGGAACAGCCGGTTCACGCGCTCATCTCTCCCCGCGCCGCTTGTGGATCAGGCAACGTCTTCCGGCAGGATCTTGCCGGGATTGAGGATGTTTTGCGGATCGAGCGCCTTCTTGATCGCTCCCATGACGGTGAGGGCCGCGCCATGCTCGGCCTGCATGTAGGGGCGCTTGCCCTGCCCGATCCCGTGCTCGCCCGTCGCCGTGCCGTCCATGGCGATGGCGCGCTGGTTGAGCCGCGACACGAAGGCCTTGGCACGGGCAACTTCATCGGCGTCCTCCATGTCGACCAGAATGAGGACATGGAAATTGCCGTCCCCGGCATGGCCGACAATCGGCGCCTGCAGCGCACTGGCTTCGATATCGGCGCGGGTTTCAGCGATGCATTCGGCAAGCCGTGAGATCGGCACGCAGACATCGGTCGAAACGCCCTTGGCGCCGGGCCGCAATTGCAGCGCCGCCCAATAGGCATCGTGGCGGGCCTGCCAGAGTTTGGTGCGCGCTTCGGGGTCGCTCGACCAGACGAGCGGTGCGGCGCCGCAGTCCTCCGCAATGGCGCCGAACAGCGCCGCCTGTTCGTCGACGCCGGCCGGCGTGCCGTGAAACTCGACGAAAAGATGTGGCGTCTCCGGCAGATCGAGACCGGAATAGGCGTTGCATGCCTTGATCTGGAGCGCGTCGAGAAGCTCGATCCGCGCCACCGGGATCGCGCACTGGATCGTTGCGATCACCGCTTCGGCCGCCGCTTCAATGGTCGGGAAGGAGATGACCCCGCCGCCGATCGCCTCAGGAATGCCGGAAAGGCGCACGGTCAGTTCGGTGATGATGCCGAGCGTTCCTTCCGAACCGACGAGAAGCCGGGCAAGATCATAACCGGCAGACGACTTCTTCACCCTGCGCCCGGCGGTGATCACCGTGCCGTCGGCCATGACGGCCTTCAGCGAGAGAACCACATCCTTCATCGTGCCGTATCGCACCGCATTGGTGCCGGAGGCGCGGGTCGCCGCCATGCCGCCCAGGCTGGCGTCAGCACCCGGATCGATGGGGAAAAAGAGCCCCGTATCGCGCAGGAAGCTGTTGAGCTGCGTTCGTGTCACACCCGCTTCCACCACCGCATCGAGATCTTCGGCATGGACGGCGAGAACCCGGTTCATCTGCGACAGGTCGATGGAAAGCCCGCCCAGCGGCGCATTGACATGGCCTTCAAGCGAACTGCCGGTTCCAAACGCGATCACCGGAAGAGCATGTTCGGCGGCGATGGCGACGGCGTGCGCGACATCCTCGGTGGAGCGGGCAAAGAGCACCGCATCCGGCGGTTCCGGGGCGATCCAGGTGGTGGTGTGGGCATGCTGGCCGCAGATCGCCTCGCCGGTCTGAAGCTGATCTCCGAATGCCTGTTTCAGCACCGAAAGCGCCAGGGAATAACGCCCCGCATCGGCGTTTCTCGCCGCCTGGTTCATGGTCTCTCTCCCGTGCGGTCATCGCGACCTTTCGGGCATGCTGGCCGGGCCACGCGGCGCTTTCAAGGCCTGATCGGCACGAAGCCCTGTTTCAGCGGAAGAGACGCCTGACGTGACGGCCCAGCTTGCCGAGGGCGTAAAGATAAGTGTGCGGCTTCAGGAACTGGCGCGGCACAGTGTTGTCGAGGAAAAATTCCCGCATCCGGGAGCCATGACGCGGATAGGTCATCCAGTCCTCAGCCGGTGTCTCGACCCGCCGGAAGACGCATTCGCAGGGGCGCGTCGACGCCACCAGTTCAAAGCCGGCCCGCAGCGCCATCATCTCCAGCGTTTTCTGGTTGAAACCGTGCAGATGGCCATAATGCCAGCGCCCGAGCGCCGGGCGGTTGGCATCGAGAAGGTCGGGCACCACGAAGAAGAACAGCCCGCCCGGTTTCAGCCAGGCCCGCACCGCGCGCATCGCCGCCAGCGGGTCGGTCAGATGTTCGAAGACATGGTGCGTCGTCACCGCATCGAACTGGCCATCCGGGTAGAGCCCCTCGCGCCAGCCGGTGATGCGGATCGTGATCCCGTAGCGGTCGATACCGGCGCTGGCATAGCCGATGTTCGGCTCCATGCCCTCCGCCTCGTAGCCGGCCTCCTTGAGGGCATGGACGAACTCGCCGGAGGATGCGCCGAAATCGAGCACCCGTGCGCCTGGCTGGAGGCGTTCCCTGACCAGAACGAGGCGGTTTTGCGCCGAAACCTTCGCCTTGGCCACGACCTTGTCGCTCGGCGTTTCGGCGCCGTGATACTCCACCCGGTAGTCGTCGCGGTAATATTCTTCCGCCTGTTCGGGCTCGGGAAGCGGATCCACCCGCACCAGCCCGCAAACCTCGCAGACCACATTGATCAGCGGTTTCATGTGCCGGTCGCGCGTACCGACGATCACGGCCCGGTCGCTGCCGCAAAGCCGGCACTGGCCGTGTGGCGTTTCTGCATGCCCTGTCATCGCAGCCCCCGACTTCCCCAACGTTATGCATAAAGATGCCGTATCGAACTGGCCAGCCCCGACGAATGCGGACCTCGGCTTCACCGGCTTCAGGGGAATCCCGCGCGACAAGGCCGCGCGAGTCTGTCTATGGTTCGGCGAGGTTGCGCAGGTCCCCGGTGGCGAAGTGGCGTTGAACGCAAAACAGTTTCTGGCGCTCGGCTGGACCAGCATTCGCGGCTGGGTCCGCCCCAATCTCGTTTATGTGCGCGAGCACCGGCTGTGGACTTTGTGGTTTCTGGCCGCCGGAATCGGTCTGGGCACGTCGCTCGCCGCGGTGCTCTTCCGCGAGGCCATCGCCATTGTGCAATGGCCCTGGCTCGGCACGATGAGCGAAAACATCGCCAGCGCTGCGCGCGCGCTCGACTGGTGGATGGTGCTTCTGGTGCCCGGTCTTGGCGGACTGATCGTCGGGCTGCTGCTGACCGCCATCCAGCCCGGACGGCGCGCCGGCGGTGTTGCCGATGTGATCGAGGCCAAGCTCGACCCGAGCCGGGCCCTGCCCTTCACGCCGGGCCTGTCTTCGGCGGCGATCACCGCCCTCGGCCTCGGTTTCGGCGCCAGCGCCGGCCGCGAAGGTCCTGTTGTGCATCTCGGCGCAACGCTCGCCGCGACGCTCGGCCGGGCCTTCAACCTGCCACCTTCGGCACAACGCACGCTTCTGGCCTGTGGCGTTGCCGGTGCCGTCTCGGCGTCCTTCAACGCGCCGATCGCCGGCGTTCTCTTCGCCCATGAGGTCATTCTCGGCCATTACGCCATCTCGGCCTTCGTGCCGATCGTCATTGCCTCGGTGACGGGAACGCTTCTGAGCCGCATCTATTTCGGCGACATCGCCGCCTTTTCCATTCCCGCCTACCAGATCACCTCCTATTGGGAGTTCCCGGCCTTCGCGCTGCTCGGCATCGTTTGCGCGCTGGTGGCGATCATCTTCCAGTTCGCCCTGATCGGCACCGACTTCGTTGCCCGCAACGTGCGCATGCCGCTGTGGATGCGCCCGGCCATCGGCGGACTTCTGGTCGGGGCCATCGCCCTGTGGTTCCCGCAGGTTCTGGGCGTCGGCTACCAACCGACCGACCTTGCCTTGCGCAACCAGTTGCCGCTCGATCTTCTCTTCATGCTCCTGATCGCCAAGACGGCGGCGACCGCGATCACGCTCGCCTCGCGCTTTGGCGGCGGCATCTTTTCGCCCTCGCTCTATCTCGGGGCCATGGCCGGCGGGGCCTTCGGCCTGATCGCCGGCGGGGTTTTCCCCGAAATGGCTTCGTCGGAAGGGCTATACGCCATTCTCGGCATGGGCGCGGTTGCCGCCGCCGTTCTTGGCGCGCCGGTTTCCACCACCATGATCATCTTCGAGCTGACCGGCGGCTATGCGCTGTCGCTCGCCCTGCTTCTGACGGTTTCCATCGCCAACGGCATCAGCCAGGCCGTCCACGGGCGCTCCTATTTCCACTGGCAGCTGGAAGCGCGCGGCATCGCGGTGTCGGACGGCCCGCACGCCCAGTTGATGCGTCAGATCCGGGTGCGCGCCTTCATGGACCGGCTGGACGGCGACGACCCGCCCGAAGTCACCGAAGACATGCCCTTCCTGACCGCCGAGGACACGCTGGAACACGCGCTGCGCCTTTTCGACGAGCACGGCACATCGCGCCTTCCGGTGATCGAAAGCAAATTGACGATGAAGGTGACCGGCCACGCCCTTCAGGTGCGC
Organism: Hyphomicrobiaceae bacterium; assembly: GCA_020442235.1. Taxonomy (GTDB): domain Bacteria; phylum Pseudomonadota; class Alphaproteobacteria; order Rhizobiales; family MH13; genus JAGRKQ01. The sequence continues at coordinate 8,419 of JAGRKQ010000095.1, forward strand.
GCGCTGCGTCATTTCAACGAAGCCCTGATCGACACCTCGGTGGAAGAGCACCGCTAGACCGGCCCGGCCCCTGGCAATTTCGGCGTTCCGGCCCATCTCTGCTATCAAAGCGCATGGATTCGCGGCGTCGCCCGCTTCGCCCCGCAACCTTTCTGCCCTGCATCGCCCATGACCCCTCCCGACAATGCCGACGCCAATGCCCGCCCGCTCTCGATCGCCGAGCGGGCCATGGCGGCGCGCCATGCCGATGCACCGTGGTTCGACCGGCTGAACCCGGAACAGCACCGCGCCGTCAACACGCTCGATGGGCCGCTCCTGGTGCTGGCCGGCGCCGGCACCGGCAAGACCCGCGTCCTGACCGCCCGCATCGCGCATATTCTCGGCACCGGCCGGGCCTTTCCCTCCCAGATCCTCGCCGTCACCTTCAC
>JAGRKQ010000096.1:0-3299 GCA_020442235.1 Hyphomicrobiaceae bacterium
TCACCGCGGCCTTCGAGGCCATCGAGGATGAAAGCGAGGGGCTGCCGGGCACCGATGGCCATGCGGCCGGCCGTTTCGTGAAGACCCCCTGGGAGCGAACCGACCACAGCGGCAGGCCCGGCGGCGGCGGCACCATGGCGATGATGAACGGGCGCATCTTTGAAAAAGTCGGCGTTCATGTCTCGGCTGTGCATGGCGAGTTTGCGCCCGAGTTTCGCGCCCAGATCCCCGGCGCGAGCGAGGATCCGCGCTTTCATGCCTGCGGCATCTCGCTGATCGCGCATCTGCGCAACCCGTTCATCCCCGCCGTCCACATGAACACGCGCCACGTTGTGACCTCGAAGCGCTGGTTCGGCGGCGGCGCCGATCTGACGCCGGTTCTGGATCGCAGGCGCACGGATGACGACCCCGATACGCGCGCCTTCCATGCGGCGATGGAAGCGGCCTGCCAAAAGGCGCCGAAGGGCGATTACGCCGCCTTCAAAGCCTGGTGCGACCGCTATTTCTTCCTGCCGCATCGCAATGAGCCGCGTGGCATCGGCGGGATTTTCTACGACTATCTGAATTCGGGCGATTTTGCCGCCGACATGGCCTTCACCAAGGCTGTCGGGGCGGCCTTTCTCGACATCTATCCGCAGCTGGTGCGCGCCAACTGGCAAACGCCCTTCACCGAAGCCGAGCGCGAGGAACAGCTCGTGCGGCGCGGCCGCTATGTCGAGTTCAACCTGCTTTACGACCGCGGCACGATCTTCGGCCTGAGGACCGGCGGCAACATCGCCTCCATCCTGTCGTCCATGCCGCCGGTGGTGAAATGGCCCTGATCAGGGCCGTGGCGGCTCAATAGCCGCGTTCCACGCCCTTCACCCGGCGCCAGATGGTCATGCCCAGGAGAAGGTCGAAGACACCGACGAGGAGCAGCGCCAGCGGCATCAGGTTCCACGGCGCTTCCTGCCGCTCGGCGAAGAAGTGGAAGAAGGCTGCGGCCAGGATGGCGACGCCGCCGACAAGGATCAGGAAGCGCGCCTTGCGCTTCATCGAGGCATTGGTGTCCTGAATGGTCATTCGGGAAGGCTCTCCAGAAGTTCGGCCTGGCTGAGGGCGAAGCCGCTTTCCACCCAAAGATCCTCAAGCGTCTTGAGCATCTGGCCCAGTGCCGGGCCCGGCTTGTGGCCCAGCGCCATCAGGTCGGCGGCGCGAACGGGGAAGCTAGCACCTTCCAGCGCCTGCGTCCGCAGGATCAGGCTGCGGCCCGTTGCCTCGCCATCGCCGGAAAGGCGCTCGACGCGGGCGGCCATGTGCACGATGGCATCCGTCAGGGCGTCCGGCGGCAGCCGGTGCACCATGACAAAAAGATCCTGCGCGCGGCTGACCGGATCGTATCCCAGCGCAGAAACATAGCCGCGAAGCCGCGAGGCCTCGCGTGCCGACAGCTTCAGGCGCTGCACCAGCGCCTGCACCCGGTCGATGCGCGGCTGTAACAGCGCTTCCAGCCGGCGCAGCGGATCGGCATCGATTCCAAGCGCGCTTTCCATCGCCATGACGCTGTCGAGATTGTCCATGTCGCCGCTTTCCGGCAGCACCAGCGGGTAGACCCCGCCCTGGCGCATCCAGCGCAGCGCCCGTGACGGATCCTGCGTTGCCAGAAGCTTCTTCAGTTCCATCCACACCCGTTCGACCGAAAGCTGGCCAAGGCCGTCGCGCAGCGCAACGATGGCAAGCAGCGCCTCGCGGTCCGGCTGGCCATGGCCATAGCGGGCATAGAAGCGGAAGAAGCGCAGGATGCGCAGATAGTCTTCCATGATGCGCGCGCGCGGATCGCCGATGAACCGCACACGCCCTTCGGCAAGATCGGCAAGGCCCTCGAAAGGATCGTGCAGCCGGCCTTCACCGTCGAGCGACAACGCGTTGAAGGTGAAATCGCGCCGGCCTGCGTCCTCGTCAAAATCGCGCGAGAAGGCAACGACGGCGCGCCGCCCGTCGGTTTCGACGTCGCGCCGCAGCGTCGTCACCTCGAAGGGCTTCCCGGAGACGACAACCGTGACCGTGCCGTGCTCGATCCCGGTCGGCACCGGCCTGAAGCCGGCGGCGGCCGCCTTCTCCATCACCTGTTGCGGCAGGAGCGTCGTGGCAAGGTCGATGTCCTCGACCGGCGCGCCGAGAAGCGCATTGCGCACCGCGCCGCCGATGATGCGGGTTTCCTCGCCCGTCCCGGCGAGCGCGGCAAGAAGCGCCTGCGTCTTGTCCTCGCGGATCAGCGCCTTGAGCGCGGTCTTCTTCAGTCTGCGGCGAAACGGCTTCATTCCCCCGGCTCCACGACATGACCCGGCACGATCTGCCCGTCCCGCAATTCCGGCGGCACATAAACGCCCGTGCGCGAGGAGGTGCCGAACTGGCCGAGGACGATCATGCCGATGAGCACCGAGGCGACCGCCGCCGACAGAAGCCACAGATAGGGCGCATCGGAGAGCTTTTCCCGGCGGATCGCCACCCACAGCGCATAGAGCAGGAACGGCAGGGCGAAGAAGACGGCATTGATGAGAAAGATGCGGATCATGACGTCCCCGGCAAGGTCTCTTCTTCCGGCCCGAACACCGTCTCGCGCCAGTGCCGGATGATTCCCGCCGTAACGCCCCAGATGCGATAGCCCGGATAGGCGATTTCGTAAAAGTGCCGCATCTTGCCCTCGAACAGGATCGTGTCCATGCGCATCCGGGCCGGATCGATCAACTCGTCGAGGCCGGGAAAGAAGATGCTGTCGACCTCGGCCGGATTGGCCCGGAAGGCCGTTCGCGGCCGGATATGGGCGACAACGCCGTGCACCAGATAGCCGGTGCGCGAGGCATAGGGCGCCAGATAGCCGATGACCGCCGCATCCTGCGGGCGAAGGCCGATTTCCTCTTCCGCCTCGCGCAGCGCCGCCGTGCCGGCATCCTCGCCGGGGTCGATCCGCCCGCCCGGAAAAGCCACCTGCCCGGCATGGGCCGAAAGCCCGGCATTGCGCTGGGTCAGAACCACCCGCGCCCGCTCCTCGGTCACATCGATGCCGATGAGAACGGCGGCTTCCTTCAGCGGCGCATCGCCCGGAACGGGGGTGAAATCGGGATTGAGGACATGATCGCCCACAGACAGGCGCGCCGGCAGCGGCGCATCATGCAGGCGATCCGGCAACAGCGCCAGAAAGCGCTCGGCCCGCTCGGCCGGTGTCATGTCACTCATGACCGACCCGTCCGATCTCGAAGCGCTTTCCCGACGACATGACGAAAAGAACCGTCTCCGCGCCATCGTCTTCCGATTCGGCG
>JAGRKQ010000096.1:3360-4323 GCA_020442235.1 Hyphomicrobiaceae bacterium
CCCCGGACGCCGAGATAGGGCTTCAGCCCCTCGTTTTCAGGGTCCGTCTCCACCCTGAGGGCATGATTGGCGTCGAGCGTCACAACCTCGCCGACATTGGTGCGAAAGCCGATGACCTGTTCGTCCCCTTCCCCGTCGACCTGCATCTCCACGGCAAGAAAGGGCGCATCCTCGACGGTGATCGCAACCTTTTCCACCGGTGTCACGAGATAGGTCTGCCCGTCCTCGTCCTTTCTGAGAACGGAGGCAAAGAGCCGCACCAGCGCCTCGCGGCGGATTTCCGAGCCCATGTAGAACCAGCGCCCGTCGGCGGCGATGCGCATGTCGATACGCCCGCAAAAGGCCGGATTCCACCTGTCGACTGGCGCTGCGCCAATGGTCCGCCCGCCTGCGGCCAGAAGGTCGCGCAGTCCGGCGGGAAGGCCGGGCGGGCGGGCGTTGCTGCGGTCGGTTCCGGGGCGGTTCACCGTGGTCGGTCTTTTGCGTTTCGTGATCGGATCGGTGCTTGCACTTCACCGCAAAGCCACGCAGCCTTGCGTGACTGCTACAAGCCAAGCTGGGGAGCCGGCGGAAAGGTGTCAACCATGACCACCACTTTGAGCGCGGAAGAGACCGAACGCCTCGTCGCCGAAACCTCGGCCGTCACGAAGCGCATCGGCCAGGCGCTCAGCGGCATCGGCGAGGTCGTCTACGGCCAGGAAAAGGTGATCGAGAACACCCTCATCACCATTCTGTCCGGCGGCCATGCCCTGCTTGTCGGCGTTCCCGGCCTTGCCAAGACCAAGCTGGTGGAGACGCTCGGCACCATCCTGTCGCTCGACGCGCGCCGCATCCAGTTCACCCCGGACCTGTTGCCCTCCGATATTCTCGGCTCGGAAATCCTCGATGAAGGCGCCGACGGCCACCGCGCCTTCCGCTTCATCAAGGGGCCGGTCTTCGCCCAGCTCCTGATGGCCGACGAGA
>JAGRKQ010000096.1:4475-5638 GCA_020442235.1 Hyphomicrobiaceae bacterium
GCCCAGCTCGACCGCTTCCTGATGGAAATCGACATCGATTATCCGGATCGCGATGCCGAACGGCAGATGCTGATCGCCACGACCGGGCTTCTCGATCCCGTCGCCCGCCCGGTCCTGAGCCGCGAGGAACTTCAGGCCGCCCAGCGTCTGGTGCGCCGCCTGCCGGTCGGCGAAAGCGTCGTCGAGGCGATCCTCGATCTGGTGCGTGCCGCGCGCCCCGGCGAGGGCGATCCTGCGGTGACGGAGCACCTTGCCTGGGGGCCAGGGCCGCGCGCCAGTCAGGCGCTGATGCTGACCGTGCGCGCCAGGGCCCTTCTGCAGGGCCGCCTCGCCCCATCGGTGGAGGATGTCGCCGCGCTCGCCCTGCCGATCCTCAAGCACCGCATGGCGCTCTCCTATGCGGCCCGTGCCGAGGGCATGACCATCGGCGAACTGGTGGAGCGCCTGACGCGGCGGCTCGGCTGATGGCGGCAGAAGCGCTCACCCCCGAACGGCTGGTCGCGCGGGCCCGCTCGCTTGCGAGCGCGCTGCCGGACCTGCGCATGGAGGCGCGGCGCATCGCCATGACCATCAACGCCGGCTGGCATGGCCGGCGCCGGGCCGGACCGGGCGAAACCTTCTGGCAGTTCCGCGACTATGCCCCCGGCGAACCGGCCTCGCGCATCGACTGGCGCCGTTCGGCGCGCGGCCGGCAGCTTTATGTGCGCGAGAGCGAATGGGAGGCCGCGCACACGCTGCGCCTTGCTGCGGATCTGTCGCCGTCCATGGCTTTCGCCTCGCCGGAAGCGCGCGCGCCCAAGGCCGAACGCGCCCTGCTTCTGGCGCTGGTCGTTGCCGAACTGTCCGTTGCCGGCGCCGAGCGGGTAGGCGTTCTGGGCCAGGGCCGCGCCCGCACCGGCGCGCAGGCCGTCGATCTCATCGCCCGCACGCTCGCCGATCAGGATGGCGCCCCGCTACCGGACCGTTTCGACGTGCGCCGCTACGACGATGTCGTGCTCTTCAGCGATTTCCTGATGGCGGATGAAACCCGCGAAGCGCTGTTCGACCGGCTCGCGGCGGCCGGCGCCCGCGCCCATCTGGTGCACATCATCGACCCGGCGGAAGAACATTTTCCCTTCACCGGCCGCACCGATTTCCTCGACCCCGAATCGGGACGCAATCTC
>JAGRKQ010000096.1:5703-12484 GCA_020442235.1 Hyphomicrobiaceae bacterium
CGGCGCGGTTTCCGCTATCTCGCCCATCACAGCGACCAGCCGGCTTCCGGCGTCGCCATCGCCCTGCACCGCGCGCTGGGCCTTCCCCCGGATGCGCCATGAGCGGATTGTTCGGCCTGCCGCTCGCCTTCACCGCACCGCTGGCGCTTCTGGGCCTTCTGGCCCTGCCGGCGCTGTGGTTCCTGCTGCGCGTGACACCGCCGCGCCCGAAGCGCGCGGTCTTTCCCCCGCTGGTGCTTCTGGAACGGCTGAAGATCACCGAGGAAACCCCTTCGCGCACGCCCTTGTGGATCGTGCTGATGCGCATGGCGCTCGCCGCGCTTCTGGTCTTCGCCTTTGCCGGGCCGGTCGCCCGGCCGGCCGACAATCCGCTCGCGGCAGAGGCGGACGGCCCGCTTGTCATCGTCATCGACACCGGCTGGGGATCGGCCGCCGGCTTCGCCGCCCGCATCAATGAGGCGCGCCGGTTGCTCACCCTTGCCCGCAGCGAGAGCCGCACCGCCATTCTCGTTCCGACGGCGGCACGGCTTGCCGGCACGCTTTCAGCGGACGATCCCGCGCGCGTGGCCGACCGTCTGGCGGCGCTGGAACCGCTGCCGCTGCGCGCCGACCGCTCGTCGGTGCTGCCGCGCCTCGAAGAAGCGCTTTCGGGAACCGGCAACGCGACCATCACCGTGCTGCTCGACGGCCTTGCCGCACCGGGCGATGCCGCCTTCCTCAATGGCCTTGCCGCTCTTGCGCCGGGCCGGACCGAACTCGTCACCGGCGCGCTCGAAACCGCCCGCGCCCTGACGCCGACGACTTCGGCCGAAGCGCTGGTCCTTGCCGTATCGAGCGCGGTCCCGCCCGCCGCCGACACCGGCCTTTCCTTCAGCGCTTTCGATGCGCGCGGCCGTCTCGTCGCCCGCACGGACAGCATGCTTGCAGCCGGCGCCACCCGGACCGAGGCGCGCTTCACGCTGCCCCTGGAATTGCGCAACGCCATCACCCGCGTGGTGATCGACGGCGAGGACACCGCCGGCGCGGTGCAGCTCATCGACGACGGTGCCCGCCCGCAGCGCATCGCCATCATCCGCGGCGAGGATGCCGACATCGCCCAGCCGCTTCTGTCCGGCGCCACCTATGTGGAGCGGGCGCTGCGCCCCTATAACGAGCTTCTCACACCCGCATCCGGCAATGTCACCGCCGACATCGAAGGGGCCGTTACCGACCGGGCCAGCGTCATCGTGCTCATCGACATCGGCAACCTGACCGATGTTGCCAGAGCCGCCCTCGATACGCATCTGGCACGCGGCGGCGTGGTGCTGCGCTTTGCCGGACCGGCGCTGGGCACATCCGACGATGGCCTCGTGCCGGTGCCGCTGCGGCGCGATTCCCGCCGTCTCGGCGGCGCGCTTTCCTGGGAAACGCCGCAGCCCATCGCCCCCTTCCCCGAAGGCTCGCCCTTTGCCGGCCTGACGCCGCCGGGCGATGTCTTCGTCAACCGCCAGATCCTCGCCGAGCCCGATCCGTCCTTGCGCGACAAGGTGTGGGTGGAACTCGCGGACGGCACCCCGCTCGTCACCGCCGACCGGCGTGGTCCGGGCACGCTGGTGCTCTTCCACATCACCGCCGACACCCGCTGGTCGGACCTGCCGCTTTCCAGCGTCTTCGTCGACATGCTGCGCCGGATCGCGGCCATGGGGCGGCTGGAAGCCGGCACGGCTGCGGAGCCGCAGGCCGCGGCAAACGCTCCGACGCTGCCCGCCCGCGCGATCCTCGACGGTCGCGGCCGGCTCGGCCCGCCACCCGCCGGCATCGAGCCGATCGCCGCCGCCGACATTGCCGCCGGCACCGTCAGCCTGGAACATCCCCCCGGTTTTTACGGCGAAGCCGATGCCCCGCGCGCGCTCAATCTTTTTGCCGAGGGCGAGACCATCGAGCCCTTTGCCGGCGAAGCGCTCCCCGCGGGCCTTGCCATACGCGCCTATCCTGCCGAAGAGCCGCTCGACCTCAGGCCCTGGCTGCTGGCCGGCGCCTTTCTCCTGGCGCTCGCCGACACGCTTGCCATGGCGATCCTCGGCGGGGCGCTCAAGCTGCGCCGGCGCACGGTCGCGGCCGCCCTGGCCCTGCTGGCCGCTCTCGGCCTGCCGCAGGAAAGCCGTGCCCAGACGCCGGCCGATGTCGCCATTCTCGCCCTGTCCCAGACCCGCATCGGTTATGTGGAAACCGGCGATGCCGCCATCGACCGCCTGACCCGCGCCGGGGTCGCCGGCCTGTCGCGCATTCTTGGCGAGCGCACCTCCTTCGAGCCCGGCGAACCGATGGCGGTCGACCCGGAACACGACGAACTCGCCTTCTTCCCGCTGCTCTACTGGCCGATGCCCGACGCGCCCATCACCGTGACCGACACGCTTGTCGCCCGCATCGATGCCTATATGCGCAATGGCGGCACGATCCTGTTCGACACACGCGACGAGGGCGCCTCGCCGCTCGGCGGCGTCACTCCGCAGACCCAGAACCTGCGCGCGCTTCTCGCCCAGCTCGACATTCCACCGCTGGAACCGGTGCCCGCCGACCACGTCCTCACCAAGGCCTTTTATCTGCTCAACGATTTTCCCGGCCGCTTCCGCCGTGGCAGTCTCTGGGTGGAGGCGCTTCCCGAACGGCGCAGCGACGACGAACGACCGGCGCGGGCCGGCGACGGCGTGTCGCCGATCCTGATTTCCGGCAATGACCTTGCCGGCGCCTGGGCGCTCGATGATGGCGGGCGGCCGCTTCTGCCGACCATTCCGCCGGACCCGCGCCAGCGCGAACTCGCCTTTCGCGCCGGGGTCAACATCCTGATGTATGTGCTGACCGGCAACTACAAGGCCGATCAGGTGCACATTCCCGCCCTTCTGGAACGGCTGGGGCAATAAAGATGCTGGCCAGCCTCTCCTTCGCCCCCCTCCTGCCCCTGCCGGTGCTTCTGGTTCTGGCCGGTCTCGGGCTTCTGGTGCTGGCGCCGGGCCTCATCCGCCGCCAGAGGGGCGCGGTCCTGCGGGCACTGGCGCTCCTCGTGCTCATGGCGCTCCTCGCCGACCCGCAACTGCGGCTGGAAGAGCGCGAGGACGTTGCCACCGTCGTGGCGCTCGTCGTCGATGAAAGCGCCAGCCAGACGCTCGGCAACCGCGCGGCCGTGACCGCCGCAGCCCGTGCCGCGCTCGTCGCAAGACTGCCGGAGATCGGCAACATCGATCTCAGGATCATCGAAGCCTCCGACACCACCGAAGACGGAACACGCCTGTTCGAGGCCCTGTCGCGCGGGCTGGAGACCGTGCCGCCGGAACGGCTTGGCGCCGTCATCGCCCTCTCCGACGGCCTTGCCCATGACGTTCCCGAAACGCTGGATGCGCTCGGCATTGCCGCACCGTTTCATCTGCTTCTGACCGGCCGCGCGGATGAATTCGACCGCCGCATCGCCGTCACCGAAGCGCCGCGCTTTTCCCTCGTCGATCAGGCCCAGACCATCGCCTATCAGGTGCTGGCCGAAGGCAGCGGCGGGCCCGACCGCCCGGCCGAGGTGGTGGTGCGCCGCGACGGCGAGGAAATTGACCGCAGGCTGGCAACGCCCGGCACGACCGTGCGGCTGCCGGTCACCGTCACCCATGCCGGCGAAACCCTCGTCGAGATCGCACTTCAGCCGGCCGAAGGCGAACTCAGCGACGTCAACAACCGCGCCGTCATCCGCATCGAAGGCATCCGCGAAACCCTGCGCGTGCTGCTCGTTTCCGGCGAACCGCATGCCGGCGAACGGGTCTGGCGCAACCTTCTCACCTCGGACGCGGCCGTTGACCTCGTGCACTTCACCATCCTGAGGCCGCCGGACAAGCAGGACGGCACGCCGATCAACGAATTGTCGCTGATCGCCTTTCCGACGCGCGAATTGTTCGTCGATCAGATCAGCGGCTTCGACCTGATCATTTTCGACCGCTACCAGATGCGCAACGTGCTGCCGCCGATCTATTTCCAGAACATCGCCCGCTATGTGGAGGAAGGCGGCGCGCTGCTCGTTGCCGCCGGGCCGGAATATGCCGGCGAGGCCTCGATCGCCCGCAGCGCCCTGGCGGAAATCCTGCCCGCCCGCCCTTCCGGAACCTGGAGCGAAGCCGGCTTTGTCCCGCGCGTCACCGAAACCGGCGCCCGTCATCCCGTCACCGCGCGCCTGCCCGGCGCCGGCGGCACGGTGCCGGCCTGGAGCCGCTGGTTCCGCGCCATCGACGCGCAGATCTGGTCGAACGATGCCGTCCCCGCCCTGGCCGACGAGCGCGGCGCACCGATCCTGCTGCTCGATCATGTCGGCCGCGGCCGGGTCGCCCTGATGCTCTCCGATCAGGTCTGGCTTTGGGCACGCAACTTCGAGGGCGGCGGCCCGCATCTTCCGCTTCTGCGCCGGCTCGCCCACTGGCTGATGGGAGAACCGGAACTCGCCGAAGAACGCCTGACCGCCCGAACGCTGGGCGAGGCGCTGGTGATCGAGCGCAACAGCCTTGCCGAGGAGGCCGGTCCCGTCACCGTCACCGATCCTTCCGGACAAAGCCGCAGCATCGCGCTTCAGGGCGGCGAAGGCGGACGCTTCACCGCCCGCATTCCCGCCGACCGGCTCGGCCTGTGGACGGTCACCGACGGCGCCCTCACCGCGCTTGCCCATGTCGGCCCGCTCGACCCGACCGAGTATCGCGACGTGGTCTCGACGCCCGAACGCCTCGCTCCGCTTGCCGAGGTCGATGGTTCGGTGCGCCGGATCGGCGACGATGCCAATGCGCCCCTCCTGCCGCGCCTTGCCATGATCGGCCGCTCAGGCCCGGCCGCCGGCGCCGACTGGATCGGCATCCGGCGCACCGGCGCCAGCGTTCTCACCGATGTGCGGGCTTTGCCGCTGGCAAGCGGCCTTGCGGTTCTGGCCGTATGCCTTGCGCTTCTGGCCGGTCTCTGGTGGCGCGAGGGACGCTAGGGGGCTCGTCAGATCCCGTTCACCCGCCCGCAAAAGGCCGGCCGGTCGAGCGCAATCAGAAGCCGCGCCGGATCGACCGGCCCCGGCAGCACAAGGCGGCCCGGCGCCACGACCTGAAAGCCGAGCGGGGCGTAGTAAGGCGCGTCGCCCACAAGCAGGACCGGCCCGTCGCCCTCTTCGGCAATCTGCCGCAGCGACGACGCCATCAGCGAACGCCCGATGCCAGCGCTCTTCCAGCGCGGATCGACGGCCAGCGGACCGAGAAGCACGCCCGGCACTCCGTCGGCTTCGAGCCGCCAGAACTGCACCGACCCGACCAGCACGCCATCCAGAATCGCGACCCGGTTGAAGGCGCCAAGAGAAGCGGCCGTTTCGCGCAGCCGGAAGGCCGTGCGCGCATAACGCCCCGGCCCGAAGGATTCTTCGTGCAGATCAAGGATCGCCGCTGCATCAGAAGCCACTTCACCGCGCAGGGTGACACCGGCGGGCAGATGGAAACTGAGCGCGTCGGAAGGCTCGAAGGACGGCCGCGGGGACAGGAGGGAAGACGACGAAGACAAGGTCATGGGGCACCGGAGACTCTGCGTAAGGACGGACAGGAAGAAGCCGCCCGAATGCTCCGGGCGGAGATCAGGAACTGCGTCCTCGTCGCGCGATGCCTGCGCCATGATCTTTGTGATGCGTCATGGGGTGGGCGCTACCATGCCTTCACACGCTTGGCAATTGCCCCACCAGCTTCGACGCCATGACCGCAGCGATCTGGGCACGCGCGGTTTCGTTGGTGTCGCCGGGAAGGGCGTCGAGCGGGAAGAAGCGCGCTTCCTCAATCTCGAATCCCGGGCTGATTTCGCGCACCCGGCGCCAGGCCGCAAGCGCATAGACAAGAACGTGATCGCCTTTCCAGATCGCCGCATTGTGGTGAACGCCGAAAAGGCGGGGTTCTTCCAGCGCCTCAAGACCGGTTTCTTCCAGAACCTCCCGGCAGGCCGCCGCCGCGCAGGTTTCGCCGTGATCCACCCCGCCCCCCGGCAGATGCCATCCTTGCGTATAGCCATGGCGCACCAGAAGCACCTGCCCGGCCTCGTCGGTGACGACAACGCGAACGCCGAGAAGGATGCCGCGCTGGATCGACCACCAGCGGAAGATCAGCGGGCGCAGGATTCGGAACAGGCGTGTGCGCATCCTCACACTCCGACAGACAGCGATTGTGGCAAAATCATGCATAAAACTGTTAACTGACTGCAAAGCCATGCGCGAAATGCAATACTGCGGTGCAAACTCACCTCTGGCGCATGACGCCTGAAAGAGCGATATGAGCCTCGCGATCTCCAAAGATGAGACGCTGCGGATGTTGGCGGAAACATCCGCGAAAAGAAGCCAGAGGTTATCATGTTCACGTTCTTCACTTCGCGCGCCCGTGCGCCCCGGCCCTTCGTCTGGTCCCCCGCTCTGGACCTGCGCGACCCGCGCATCACGGCAGCGCTCGTCACCTTCGCCGGCAACTGACCGGAACCACGAACAGGCTGGACGGAACGGGCCCGATCGGCAAGTGTGCCGACGCCATGTTCCGTCTCGCCCACCTGTCCGATCTGCACATTTCACCCCTGCCGCGCATACGCCGCCTCGACCTGATGTCGAAGCGCGTGCTTGGCTATGCCAACTGGACGCGCAATCGCGGGAAGCGCACGGCGGACTGGGTCCTGGCCAGTCTGCTGGCCGATCTTGATCGCAAGGCGCCTGATCATGTCGCCGTGACCGGCGATCTCGTCAATCTTGCCCTTGCCGAAGAGTTCGACACCGCGGGAA
>JAGRKQ010000097.1:0-2497 GCA_020442235.1 Hyphomicrobiaceae bacterium
GTCGTCTTGCCCATGCCGTTGCGGCCCATCAGCGCCAGCATCTCGCCGGCCTGAAGCGACAGGCAGACGTCGAACAGCACCTGCCCGGCACCATAGCCCGCCGCCAGGCCTTCAAGAGCAAGAAGCGGCGCGCTCACGACGCTTCCTCCTGCCCCAGATAGGCGGCCTTGACGGCGGCATCGGTGCGGATCGCCTCGGGCGGCCCGGACGCGATCACGGTACCGGAAACCAAGACAGACACCCGGTCGGCCAGCCGGAACACGGCGTCCATGTCGTGCTCGATGAGCAGCATGGCTGTTCGGGCCTTGAGGCCGGTGAGAAGGTCGATCATCGCCCGGCTTTCCTCGCGTCCCATCCCGGCCAGCGGTTCGTCGAGCACGAGAAGCTGCGGATCGAGCGCCAGCGCGACCGCCAGTTCCAGCGCCCGGCGTTCGCCATGCGACAGGGCGGCGGTGAGCCTGGAGCCCATGCCCTCAAGGCCGACCTCGGCGAGAAGCCTTCGCGTGCGTGCGGCAATGTCGGCGGCATCGCGCGCAGGTGAGAGGGCCGAACCCGACCGGGCCCGCAAGGCCAGAGCGATGTTTTCCGCCGCCGTGAAGCCGCCGATGACGGAAGAAATCTGGAAGGTCCGGGCCAGCCCGAGGCGGGCTCGTGCAGCAGCGCCGAGGGCGGTCACGTCGCGGCCGGCAAACCGGATCGTGCCGCTGTCGGGGGCAAGAAGGCCGCTGATCTGGTTGACGAGGGTCGTCTTGCCGGCCCCGTTCGGCCCGATCACGGCATGACAGGTGCCGGCCTCGACGCCAAGGGCGATGGAATCGGCGACCACAAGCCCGCCGAAGCGCTTGCAGAGCCCTTCGATGGCAAGAACCGGTGCGCTCATGACCGATCCCCGGCAAAACGGCGTCCGGCGAGGCGCGACACAAGGCCGTAGAGCCCGCCGCGCCCGAACAGGACGACGAGGATCAGAAGCGGGCCGAAGATCAGCTTCCAGTGCTCGGTGAGGCGCGCCAGCTCGAATTCAAGCAACAGGAACAGGATCGCCCCGACAATCGGGCCGGTCAGCGTGCCCATGCCGCCGAGCACAACCATCATCACAAGTTCGCCCGAACGCTGCCAGCCCATCAGTGCCGGGCTGACGAACTCGCTCTGGTTGGCAAGAAGAAAGCCGGCCAGCGCTGTGAGGACGCCAGAGATCACATAGGCCTTGAGCCGCGCCGCCTCGACATTGATCCCGAGGGTTTCCACCCGCACCGGATTTTCACGCGCCGCGCGCAGGACATCGCCGAAGGGAGCGACAAGAAGCCGGCGCACCAGAACAACCGTGCCGAAAAGCGCCGCCAGCGCGACGTAATAGAGGACGAGATCGTTTTCCAGAACGCGCGTGCCGAAGACCTTCGAGCGGCTCCACAGCGTCAGCCCGTCATCGCCGCCATAGCGTGACAGCGAACCGGCGGTGAAGAACAGCATCTGCCCGAAGGCAAGCGTGATCATGATGAAGCCGACGCCCCTGGTGCGCAGCACGATCTTGCCGGTGAGATAGGCAAACAGCGCTGCGATCAGGATCACGGCCGGCAGGATAAAGGCGGCTTCGCCAAGGCCCTCCTTGGCCATGATGCCCGCACCATAGGCCCCGATGCCGATGAAGGCGGCGTGGCCGAGGCTGACAAGGCCGGCAAAGCCGAGGATGAGATCGAGTGCCACCGCGGCAATCGCCAGGATGATCATGCGGCTGGCGAGCGACAGGATCGCCGTCTCCGCGCCGAAACGCGCCGCCAGCGGCAGTGCGGCGAGCGCCAGAAAAAGGGCGACGAGCACCCGCCCGGTGACGGGCCGGGGGGCGGGTCCCGTCATCATGCCTGCCGCGTCCTTGCCGGAAACAGTCCCTCGGGCCGGAAGGCGAGGATCGCCGCCATCAGCACATAGACCGCCATGGACGACAATGCCGGGCCGACCTGATTGGCGCTGGAGGCATCGAGCATGAGTTTCAGAAGATCGGTGGCGAAGGAACGCCCCAGCGTGTCAACGAGCCCGACGAGGAGCGCGGCAAGAAAGGCGCCCCGGATCGAGCCGATGCCNNGATGACGACGAAGGCGAGGATGAGCAGCGTGTCGCCCATGCCGGGTTCGGCCGAAAAGATCGGCACCGCCATGATGCCGGCAAAGCCGGCGAGCATGGCGCCGAAGCCGAAGACCAGCGCGAAGAGCCGTCCGATATTGACGCCGAGCGCAGAGACCATATCCGGGTTGGAAGCGCCGGCCCGGAGGAGCATTCCGGCGCGGCTGTGCTGCACCAGCCCATAAAGAAGCAGCGCCACCGCCACGCCGGCGCCGATCAGGACAAGCCGGTAGACCGGATAGAGCAGTCCCTGCGACAGCACGATGGTGCCCGAAAGGCTTTCCGGCAGCCAGACGGTGAGCGGCGCCGAGCCGAAGACGATCTTGACGAGTTCGGAGAGGATCAGGATCAGGCCGAAGGTGGCGAGCACCTGGTCGAGATG
>JAGRKQ010000097.1:2619-5942 GCA_020442235.1 Hyphomicrobiaceae bacterium
CCCACCATATAGAGCGCGCCATGGGCGAGATTGATGAAGCCCATCACGCCGAAGACAAGCGTCAGGCCGGCCGAGATCAGGAACAGGAGAACCCCGAGCTGTAGCCCGTTCAGGATCTGGACGAGGAGAAGCTGGATCGACATCGAAGCGCTGGGCCGGGGCATGAAAACGGCCCCGCACGGATGCGCGGGGCCGTCAGTGTGGAAAGGCGGGCTCAGTTCAGCGGGCAGTTGGCCGCATAGACATCGCCATAGTCGTCGAAGACCTGCTGGGCGACTTCTGTCTGGTAGAGACCGTCCGCACGCTCAGTGACCGAGAGAAGATAGAAATCCTGCACCGGATAACCGTTGGTGTTGAAGGCGAATGCGCCGCGCACCGATTCGAAATCGGCCGCGCGGATGGCCGCGCGCAGCGCATCGCGGTCGGACAGGTCGCCGCCGACGGCACGGATCGCGCTGTCGAGCAGATAGGCCGCGTCATAGGCATGGGCCGCATAGGTGCCCGGCACATAGCCGTAACGCTCCATGAAGGCGGCGACGAAGGCCTGATTGCGCTCATTGTCGAGGCCCGGCGCCCAGTCGGCGGCGCCATAAAGGCCAAGGGCCGCGCCCTGAAGCGCTGGCAGCGTCGTTTCGTCGACGGTGAAGGCGGACAGGAAACGCACCGTGTCCTTGAGGCCCGACTGATCCCACTGGCGGACGAAATTGACGCCCATGCCGCCCGGCAGGAAGACGAAGATCGCATCCGGCTGGGCCGCGGCGATGCGGGCGATTTCCGCCGAATAGTCGGCCTGGCCGAGCTGGGTATAGATCTCGTCGACCACCTCGCCCTCGAAGTGACGCTTCACGCCGGCGATGGCATCGAAACCGGCCTGATAGTTCGGCGCAATCAGGATCATGCGGCCGATGCCGGCTTCCTGCGCGTAGCGGCCGAGCACCTCATGCACCTGGTCGTTCTGGTAGGAGGTGACGAAGAAATTCTCCGAGCAGGCTTCGCCGGCAAAGGGCGACGGGCCGGCATTCGGGCTGATGAGGATCGTTCCCGATTCCGTCACCGGCCGGTAGATGGCCGCCAGCACATTGGAAAAGATCGTGCCGACGACGAAGTCCGCGCCGTCGCTTTCGATCAGGGTGCGGGCGCGATCGACGGCAAGGTCGGGCTTCAGTTCGTCGTCGACGACGATGAGGTTGGTCGGCAGCCCGCCGATTTCGCCGCCAAGCTGTTCCAGGGCCAGCTGGAAGCCGTCGCGCGCATGCTGGCCGAGAACCGCCGGCGGGCCGGAAAGCGTCAGCATCATGCCGATGGTCAGGTCGTCATCGGCCAGCGCCGGACCGGCGGCAAGCGACAGGGCAAGACCGGCGGCGCCGGCCAGACGGGCGATGGACATGGATACGCACTCCCCTTGAGGATCAGGCCGGTTCTTGAGGCTGACCGGCGGTTCTTGTGAAGGTCCGGGGCGGAGAGTGCCCGGTGGCCGGCGCTTTGTGAAGCCCTTGGGCGATCTCCTGGTTCAGGCTTCCGTGGCAAACCGGCCGATGCGCTGCGCCAGTGCGCCGCCAGCCTGTTCCAGCCCATCGAGAATGGAAAAGTGGTGCGCGGCTTCGATGGTCCCGGTCTCGATGTGCGTCGCAAAGCTCCAGGATTCGCCAAGAAGCCGGGTCTGGCGATGATATTCGTCGCTTTCTGCGCCGCCGACGAGAGCCAGAAAGGGACGGTCCGGCGGAGTGCGATAGGCCGGGGAAAGCCGATCGGCCTCGACCTCATCAAGGCCGAGGGAACCATTGACCCGCGTCGGCACCAGCGCGCGCAGCTGATAGAGCCCGGAAAGCCCGATGCCGGCCCGGACGGGAAGGGCGGCATCCGCCGTCAGCATGGCCGCAAGATGCCCGCCCGCCGAATGACCGCAGACGACAACCGGCGCGCCGCAGCGCTCGGCAACAAGACGGGTTGCGGCAGAAGCATCGGCGACAATGTCGCCAACACGCACGTCGGGACAGAGCCGGTAACTGGCGACCGCGCAAGGATGGCCCAGCGCGGCAAGGCTGGCGCCGATGAAGGAAAAGGCATCCTTGTCGAAGGCCTGCCAGTATCCGCCATGGAGAAAGAGGATCGGCGCGCCCTTCGGGTCTTGCGGGTGAAAGAGATCGAGCGACTGGCGCGGGTGGCCGCCATAGGCGATGGCGGATTCGTGCGGCGTTTGCCGCGCGGCCGCGCTCAGTTCCGCCCAGCGGGCGAACCAGCGGGCGTGGTCCGGCACGCGGGCGCGGTTGTCATAGGCGGTGTCCAGTCGCGGATTGATTTGAAAAGCCATACGCTTCTGCCCTAGATTTCCGCCTCATCAAGACGCCGGACATCAGGCGCCCGCCACTTCCTGAAGACAAGAGCCAAGCATGACCGAAGCCGCCGCCCGCCTCAATCCGTCCGGCACCGCTGCGAAAACCGCCCGCGATGCCGATGCGCCCTTCATCTGGGAAGACCCGCTCGATCTGGCCGGCGCCTTGAGCGAAGACGAACGCATGGTTGCCGAAACGGCGGAGGCCTATGCGCAGGACAAGCTCCTGCCGCGGGTGACGCGGGCCTATCTCGACGAGCATTTCGACCGCGCGATCATGACCGAGATGGGCGAACTCGGCCTTCTCGGTGCGACGATCCCGGAAGAATATGGCGGGGCGGGCCTTGGCTATGTCGCCTATGGCCTCATCGCCCGCGCCGTGGAACGGGTCGATTCCGGCTATCGTTCGGCGATGAGCGTGCAGTCCTCGCTCGTCATGTATCCGATCCACGCCTATGGCACCGAGGCGCAGCGCAAGCGCTGGCTGCCGGGCCTTGCCACCGGCGCACTCGTTGGCTGCTTCGGCCTGACCGAGCCGAATGCCGGCTCCGATCCCGGCTCGATGACGACGCGTGCGGAAAAGGTCGAGGGCGGCTATCGCCTGACGGGCGCGAAGATGTGGATCACCAATGCCCCGATCGCCGACCTCGCCGTCGTCTGGGCCAAGCTCGACGGCAAGATTCGCGGCTTTGTCGTGGAGCGCGGGACGGACGGCTTCTCCACGCCGAAGATCGAGGGAAAGCTGTCGCTGCGGGCCTCGATCACCGGCGAGATCGTGCTCGATGGCGCGGTGGTGCCCGAAGACAATCTCCTGCCGAATGCCGAAGGCCTTGCCGGGCCCTTCGGCTGTCTCAACCGGGCGCGCTACGGCATTGCCTGGGGTGCGATGGGAGCAGCGGAGGCCTGCTGGCATGGCGCGCGCGCCTATGGCCTGGAACGGCGCCAGTTCGGCAAGCCCCTGGCCCAGACGCAGCTCTTCCAGAAGAAGCTC
>JAGRKQ010000098.1 GCA_020442235.1 Hyphomicrobiaceae bacterium
TCGAGCCGAACACCGGCGAGGTGGGCGTGCCGGATACGCGCCTCGATGCGATTGCCCGCATCGCCGGATCGAAGGAAATCATCCCGACCCGCATCACTTTCGTCGATATCGCCGGTCTGGTGCGCGGCGCGGCGAGCGGCGAAGGCCTTGGCAATCAGTTCCTCGCCAACATCCGCGAGGTCGACGCCATCGTGCATGTGGTGCGCTGCTTTGAAGATTCCGACATCACGCATGTCGATGGCCGCATCGACCCGATCGCCGACATCGAGACCATCGAGACCGAGCTGATGCTCGCGGATCTGGAAAGCCTTGAACGGCGCGTGCTCGCCACCCGCAAGAAGGCGAGCGGCAAGGACCGCGACGCGCTGGCGCAGCTGCCCGTCATGGAAAAGGCGCTGGAGCTGTTGAAGGAGGGCCGGCCGGCGCGCTTTGTCGAGCGCACGCCGGAGGAAGAAAAGCCCTTCCGGATGCTCAACCTCCTGACCTCGAAGCCCGTTCTTTATGTCTGCAACGTCGAAGAGGCGTCCGCGTCCGAAGGCAACGCCTTTTCCGACAAGGTGGCGGAGCGGGCCCGCGAAGAAGGCGCTGCACAGGTCGTCGTCTCGGCTGCCATCGAAGCCGAGATCGCCCAGCTGGACGAGGCCGAAGCCGCCGAGTTTCTGGAAACGCTGGGGCTGGAGGAAGCCGGCCTTGACCGCATCATCCGTGCGGGCTACGCGCTTCTGGGGCTTCTGACCTATTTCACCGCCGGCCCGAAGGAAACGCGCGCCTGGACCATCACCAAGGGCACGCGCGCCCCCCAGGCCGCCGGCGTCATCCATTCCGACTTCGAGCGCGGCTTCATCCGCGCCCAGACCNNAGACCATCGCCTATGACGACTACGTCACGCTTGGCGGGGAAACCGCGGCCAAGGAAGCCGGCAAGGCCCGTGACGAAGGCAAGGAGTATGTCGTCGCCGATGGCGACGTTCTCCTCTTCAAGTTCAACACCTGATCGGCACGCCGGTCAGGCGTTGCTCTTCACCGGGCAGGTCGACAGTCCGATCAGCGAATAGAGCGGGCAGGACCCGATTGCCGCCGTCACCAGCGGCACGATGCCGATCCAGCCGATCCATTTCCACGCGATCTCGGCCGGCCCCGCGAGCGCGAAGGCGATCAGGCCGATTCCGACGATCACCCGCAGGATACGGTCGACGGTTCCGATATTCTTTGCCAGCATGAGGCTCTCCCCTGGTTGCTTGCCCGTCATGAGGATCGCGCATTGCCGGCCGGGTTCAAGGCCCGAAGCGGCAGATGCCGCAAAGGGGCGATCACAAAAGAGTGAGACGCAGGGCGCATGCAGCATTTCGAGGATTTCCCGCAGGGCCGGACCATCGATCTTGGCGCCCGCTCGCTCGACAAGGAGGCGATCATCGCCTTCGCGCGGCTTTACGATCCCCAACCCT
The DNA here is from genome assembly GCA_020442235.1 of Hyphomicrobiaceae bacterium. Lineage (GTDB taxonomy): Bacteria > Pseudomonadota > Alphaproteobacteria > Rhizobiales > MH13 > JAGRKQ01. Next base: position 1,445 of record JAGRKQ010000098.1, read on the forward strand.
TTCATCTCGACGAGGCGGCAGCAGAGAAAAGCGCCATGAAGGGGCTTTCGGCATCGGGGTGGCATTCCTGCTGCCTGTTCATGCAGATGATGTGCGAAGGTTTCCTGCTCGATACGGCCGGGCTCGGTTCGCCGGGTGTCGACCGGCTGCGCTGGCTGAAGCCGGTGCGCCCGGATACGACCCTGCGGGGAACGGCGACGGTCCTCGACGCGCGGCGCTCTTCCAGCGATCCTTCGCGCGGCATCGTGCGCTTTCTGATGACGCTCGATCAGGACGGCGAAACAGCCATGACCTTCGAGTGCGCGGTCTTCATCACCGCGCGCGAGGCGGCCCAGGGTTAGAGCCCACGCCCCCGCAAGCCCTAATCCCCTGCAAAGGAGATCAGCGTGCGCACCGGCACGTTGAGGGCCTCAATGCGTTTTGCCCCGCCCAGATCCGGCAGATCGACGATGAAGCAGGCCGCCTCGACATGCGCGCCGATGGACTGCAGGAGCTTGACGGCCGCTTCCGCCGTGCCTCCCGTCGCCACCAGATCGTCGACGAGGATCACCCGCTCGCCCGGCAGGACGGCATCACGGTGCATCTCGATGATATCGACGCCATATTCCAGGCTGTAGGCGATGGAAACCACCTCGTGCGGCAGCTTTCCCTTCTTGCGGATTGGCACGAAACCGGCCGAAAGCTGATGCGCCACGGCCCCGCCGAGGATGAAGCCGCGAGCCTCGATCCCGGCGACCTTGTCGATCTTGGAACCGGCCCAGGGTTCGACCAGCGCATCGACCGCACGGCGGAAGGCCCGTGGATGGCCGAGCAGGGTTGTGATGTCGCGAAACTGCACCCCCGGCTTCGGATAATCGGGAATGGTGCGCATCGCGCTGACGAGAAAAGCACCCAGATCGTCGGCCATGGTCGGAAAATCCTTGGAAACGCTCACACGC
>JAGRKQ010000099.1:0-2989 GCA_020442235.1 Hyphomicrobiaceae bacterium
TCGGCACAACGGCGCTGGCGGCGCTGGCGGCGCCGGCCGGTGCGACGCCCGCAGCCTCCGATCTTCTGGCCGCGCGCGGTCTCTATCAGCCGGCGGCTTCCAGCGAAGGCTTTGCCATGCCGATGGGTTATGACAGCCTTTATTCGGGTGGCGCGCAGCGGGTGGAAAGCCTCTTTTCGGAACTGACGGACGGCGCCGGGACCATCAATCTGGCCGATGTTCCCGTGCCTTCTGATGCCACGGGCGCTGCAGCGCCGGCTGCCAATCCGGCTGCGCCGGATGCGGCCGCGCCGGGCACGGCGGCAACAGCACCCGAACGCGCCGCCGAGGCGCTTTTCCGGCAGCAGGGCCTCGGGGCCGATCTTTTTGCGTATGCGCGCGCCAGCGCGCTGTATTTCGGTGAAGGCTAGGCGATGGCGCTTGTGGTTGAAGAGTTTCTGGGCTGGGTCGACGGCGCGCCGCTGGAACGGCGCATCGATGCGGCCAGCGCTCTGGCGCGGTCCTATCTGCACTCGCCGCTCGATCCGCGCGAACGCCGCATGATCGAAGCGGGGCTTCTGGTTCTGCTCGACGATGCGTCGCCGAAGGTGCGGCTGCGTCTTGCCGAAACGCTGGCTCCGCATGCCGGAGCACCGCGCCATGTCCTGTCCGGGCTGATCGGCGATCTTCCGGCGATTGCCGCGCCTGTTTTGATGCGGGCGCCGCTTCTCGACGATGCAGAGCTTCTGGGGGCCATCCGCCAGGGCGGGGAGACGCGGCTGCGGGCCATCGCCCGGCGCGAAAGTCTTTCGGATCGCGTGATGGCTGCGCTTGCCCGTCACACGGGGCTGGAATCGAGCCTCGACCTTCTGGAGCATCACGGTCGCCGCCTCGGCGAGGGCGATCTTCTGGCGCTGATCGACCGTCATGGCGAGAACCCGGTGCTGCGCGAGGCGCTGACGGCCTGCGGGCGGCAATCGGTCGCCATCCAGCGCCGGCTCATCGGGCGGATCAGCGAAGCCATGGGCGGCAGCGGTCTGGTCCGGAATGCGCTGGGCGACAAGGATCTGAAGCGCGTCACGCGCGATGCCAGCGAAAAAGCCTATCTGGAAATGGCCGCCAGCTGCACGCCGGCCGAGCTTGTCCAGCTTGTCGGCGGGCTTGTGGAGAATGGCGATCTGACCGCATCGACCCTGCTTCGGGCCTGCGTGATCGGCAACCGCGCCTTCCTGACGACAGCACTGGCGCTTCTGTGCGACCTGCCGGAAAAGAAGGTCGATTCCATTCTCGCCTCGGGGCGTCAGGCTGCGCTCGGTGCTCTGGTGCAGAAGGCGGAACTGCCGCCGGTCGCCGCAGCCATCGTGTCCATGGCGGTGGCCATCTGGCGGGAAGTCGCACGCTATCGCATCGAGCTCGATCCGGCGCTGTTTTCGCAGGCGATGCTGGATGCCCTCGACGAGGGCGACCTCGATATGGTGTTCACCACCGCTTCGGAACGCAGCGTCATTGCGCATCTGAGGCGCATCGCGCTCGACATCCTGCGCGACGATGCGCGCGCCTATGCCCAGCTCACAAGAGAAGCGGCCGCCTGAGGGTTCAGGCAGCCGCTTGATTTCTGCTTCTTGAAGCCCGTTGGGCGGGCTTATTCCTGAGCCGCTTCGAGGCGGGCGACCTCGCTTGCCGTCAGCCCGCGCAGTTCGCTGAAAAGCGCCGCAGCCATCTCGTTGGAAAGCCCCTTGGCATCCTCGCGCACCATGGCGCGCACGGCCTGGATGATGCTTGCGATCAGCGCGGCGGGGAGCTCTTCCTCGCCCCTGGCTTCGATCAGTTCGCAGACCAGACCGGCGGTGTTGCCGACGACGGGAAAGCCCATCGTGGCGGCCTGGCCGCGCAGATTGTGCGCCGAACGGTAGAAATTCTCCGTGGCCTCGCCCTTGAAGCCGGCCGCCTTGGCTTCCTTGTGCGTGGAGGAGAGGGTCTCGACCTCTTCGTTCATCCACAAGGGGAAGCTGACCGACATGCGGGTCAGGGCCTGCTCGGCGCGGGCGACGGGATCGAATTCGGCAGCCTGACGTCCGGTCAGAACCTTCACCTTGGAGCGGAGATCGCTCGGCGGTTCGATCACTTCATAGGAGTTGGATGCGCTCATGTCGTCCTCCGGTCGGCCGTCAGCCGGCCCTCTGCATTTCTTCCGTCACTGCATCGAGTTCCGGATCGTCTTCGGTGTTGGTTGCACGGCGGTCGTTGCCGCCGAAATTCGGGTTGACGAAGCGCCGGCGGTCGGGGCCGAAAAAGTTCTTCGTCTTGATGAAGGGGCGCGGCTTCAGAACGGCGCTCAGGATGCGCACGTAGAGATCGCGGGCCGAAATCGGCTTGCAGAGAAATTCGGTCACCCCGGCGTCGCGCGCCTCGATGACGCGTTTGCGCTCCGAATGCCCGGTCATCATGATGATCGGCACATAGGCATTGGGCGAGGAATCGGTGTTGCGCAGCATGCGCGTCAGTTCCAGGCCGTCGAAAACGGGCATCGACCAGTCGGCAATGACAATATCCGGAAGCTGGGAATTGAAGATCTCGAGCGCAAGGGCGCCATCTTCGGCGTCCATGACCTCGCGGGCGCCGTAGCTCATCAGGAGCATACGCACGATGCGCCGCATATGCACATTGTCGTCGACCACCAGAAAGCGGAGGCTCGACAGATCAAAATGACTCATAATCCCCACCGGAACACAGGTTTCCGATTGCGGATCATCCAGGATCGGGGTTTCGATTTCCTAAAGGCGCAAAAAAAGTTTTAGACGCCGAATTGTTCGGCAATGATCCGTTCTTCAAGCTCGTGATCGCGATCGAAAAGCATCAGGCACTCGGCATGCTCGTCCTGACGGATCGTAACCCTTGATACGAAACGGAATTCGGCCCCATCCGCGGCTGCGCTCACCGGCCGCTTGTCGGCTTCCAGGATCTTGAACGTGACGGCGGAACTTGCCGGCAGCAATGCCCCGCGCCAGCG
>JAGRKQ010000099.1:3051-6906 GCA_020442235.1 Hyphomicrobiaceae bacterium
TGGGCGGAAAGGTTGTAGGCGGTGGAGCCGGCCGGCGTTGCCACCATGGCGCCATCGCAGACCAGTTCTTCCATCCTGAGGCGTCCGTCGATCTCGATGGCAAGCTTGGCGGCCTGGTAAGTCTGGCGCAGCAGCGAGACCTCGTTGATTGCGCGGGCAGCGTGGCCGGCGCCGTCGACGGTGATGGCTTCCATCTGCAGGGGGCGGATCGTCGTCTTCACCGCGCTGTGCAGGCGCTCGCGCAGGGATTCCTCGTGATAGGCGTTCATCAGGAAGCCGACCGACCCCCGGTTCATGCCGTAGATCGGAATGCCGGTGTTCATCACCCGGTGCAGGACCTGAAGCATCAGCCCGTCGCCGCCGAGCGCGACGACGACATCGGCATCGGCAATGTCATGGCGGCCATAGCGCGTTTCGAGCCGGTGCAGGGCGTCCTGCGCTTCCGGCGCGTTGCTGGCGGCGAAGGCGATCTTCTCAAAATGTTGCGAAGCCACGCGCAATCCCCGAAACTCGACGTGGAAGGGCGGCCCCTTCATCCAGAAGGCCGCGAGAAACCATGCTTCTTGTCTACACGACATGGCCGGATGACGAAACGGCGCAAAAGGCGGCGCGCACCATCATTGGCGAGCGGCTTGCGGCCTGCGCCAATATTCTGGCGCCGATGCGTTCTCTCTACCGCTGGCAGGGAGCGGTGGAGGTGGCGGAGGAAATCCCCGTCCTCTTCAAGACGCATGAGGCGGGCGGTCAGGTGCTTGCCGAGCGTCTGGCCGAACTGCACCCTTATGCGGTGCCGGCCATCGTCATCCTCAAGGCTGATGCGTTCGGGCCTTTCGCGGCCTGGGTGCAGGAAGCGTGCGCCCCGGCCGAAGGCTAGGGGCGGGAGGGGGCGTGCCTTACCGTTCGGTCGGCAAAGGCGGCAGCGTCCTCAGATAAGCGGCAACGGCTTGCCGGTCGGCGTCGTCAAGCTCGCCGTAATTGGTCACCACCGATCCCATGGAACCACCGAGCGAATCGAATTCCGGCGTGAAGCCGCTTTCCAGCGCATAGGCGATGTCGGCTGCCGTCCAGCTGGCGATCCCATCAGGATGCGGGGTGATGTTCGGCACGATGCCGTCGCCTTCCGGGTTCGGTGCGCCGGCAAAGGCGCGGTCCGTCCTGCGGCCACCGAAGATGTCGCGGGCGGTGTGGCATTCCTGGCAGTGCCCGGGTCCTTGGACCAGATAAGCACCGAGCGCTTCGACTTCGGACAGGCCTTCCGGCGCGGCGAAGGGTTCGCCGTCAAGATAGAGCAGCTTCCAAAGCCCAAGGCCCCGGCGCACGGAAAAGGGGAAGGGGACATCGTGGTCACGTGTCGGCTCGGTGCTGGCCGGCAGGGTGTCGAGAAAGGCCTTGAGGTCGATGAGGTCCTGCGGGCGCATGCGCTGATAGGAGGTGTAGGGAAAGGCCGGGTAGTAGTGGCGGCCATCGGGGGCAACGCCGCGCATCATCGCATTGAGGAAATCGAGATCCGACCAGCCGCCGATTCCTTCGGGGCCGGGGGAGATGTTGGGGGCGTAGAAAGTTCCGAAAGGGGAACTGAGGGCCAGCCCGCCGGCAAGAACGAGGCGGTCCTCTCCGCGTGCGCCGGGGGCGGCATGGCAGGAGGCGCATCCGCCGGCAAAGAACATCCGCCGCCCGTTCTCAACGTCGCCGTCATGAGCGGGAATGCCCGCAGGATCGAGCCTTTGCGGTGCCGTCAGGAACCATCCGGCCGCAAGCGCGACAGCGCCTGCGGCCAGAAGGAAGGGGAGAACCCTTTTCAGCCGCATGGCGGGCTATTCGCGCTTGATGCGATAGGTTTCGTGGCAGGTGCGGCAGTTGCCGGCGACTTCCATGAAGGCGGCCTGGAAGGCTTCAAGGCCGCCGCCGCCGGTCTCCACGGCTGCCGCGGCGTCGGTCTCCAATTCGTTGGCGGCTGCGACGAAGCCGTCCCAGTCGCTCCAGATTGCCGGTGCGGCCTCGGTCTCGTCGCCGGTCTCGGAGCCTTCGGGGAAAAGGTAGGGCAGGCCGGCGGCAACAGCCTGTATGGTGCGGAAGCCGAGAACGGCGGCTTCGGGGTCATATTCGGCCTCGCCGCGCGCCATGCCGGAAAGGATGCGCACCGCGCCGCCCACCTGTTTCATCATGGTCTGGCGGTCGAAGGCGGGGCCGGTGGCGTCTTGTGCGTGCACGGTGCCGGTGATGGCGGTGGCGCCCAGAAGCGCAAGGGCAAGGCCGTAGGCGGCAGGTTTTTTCATCTGTCGGGTCTCCCTCAATTCAGGCAGGCCCAGACTGAGTGAGGGGCCGACCGCATGAGGACAATCCTGTATGGCCTGTGCGGATGAGGGAAGGGGCGATCATTCGTAATTTTGCGACGACGCGTTCGTGAATAACGAATAGTCTTGCAGCCTAAAGTCCTGAAATCTCATTCAGGTCAGTGCTTTAAGGATAAGGGTGGAGGTTGAGATTCTGATTCAACAGGCGCCGGACACGCGCTTGTGATCGAGACATTCCGGACGATCTGGTGCCGGATGAGGGGATCGAACCCCCGACCTTCGGTTTACAAAACCGCTGCACTACCGCTGTGCTAATCCGGCGCGGGTCCTGCCGTAGCAGCGCCTTCGGGATGAGACAAGGGCGCTCTAGCCGAGTTTTTCGCGGGCAATATAAAGGCCGAGCGCGGCGGCGTTGGAGACGTTGAGGCTGGTGAGCGCGCCGGGCAGGGCAAGGCGCCCGATCCGGTCGCAGGTCGCCATCGTCTTCTGCCTCAGGCCCTTGCCTTCCGATCCGAGAACCAGCGCCGTCGGGGTTGCGGGCATCATGGCCTCGGCAAGGCTGGACTCGGCGGCACCATCGAGACCGATCAACTGGTATCCGCGTGCCTTCAGGGTCTCCATCGCTTCGGCGAGGTTGCGCACGGTGATGAGCGGGACGATTTCCAGCGCTCCGGAGGCCGATTTGGCGAGCGTTCCGGTCTCACGCGGGGCATGACGGGTCGTCGTCATCACGGCGCTGGCGGCAAAGGCGGCGGCCGAGCGCAGGATCGCACCGACATTGTGCGGGTCCGTCACCTGATCGAGGATAAGGACGAGGGGCCCGTCAACGGCCTCAAGGCCGGGATGGTCGAGCGGTTCCACCTCCAGCGCGACGCCCTGGTGCACGGTGTCGGAACCGAGCAGCCGGTCGAGGTCGCGCGGTGTGGTCTCGATCACCGGCAGGCCTTCCGGGATCGGGGCGGTCAGGCGTGCCAGGGCGTTGCGGCTGGCGTGCAGGCGGATCTTGGTGCGGGCCTCATTGTCCAGCGCGGCATCGACGGCGTGCAGGCCGAAGACCAGAAGCGGGCCGTCGTCATCGAGCGTGCCGGGATACTGGCGCTTGCGGAACGGGCGTCCGCCCGGCGCCGCGCCGCGCTGCGGCGGGCCCTTGCGCTTGTGGGCATAAGGCGGCTTGTCCATGCGGCTTTTTATCTTTCTGCGGCGGTGGCACTCATGCGGCACCTAGCCTTTGCCCGGGGCTCTTGTCCATGGTGCCGGCATCGGCGCGGACGCTGCGGGGTCAAACCCGCCAGCGGAAGCACAACTTTGCGACAAGTTGGCGTCGCCTCGGTTGACACGTCCCGTCCTGAGGGTCATAAGCACGCCGCTCGCGCCCGAGCCGTATCTGGAGGGGTGCCCGAGTGGTTAAAGGGGACGGACTGTAAATCCGTTGGCTAGGCCTACGTTGGTTCGAATCCAACCCCCTCCACCACGGCCGGTGCGAGACATCCGGAAGCGCTGTTGATTTCGCTCCCCGTTCGGGGCAACAGTCCGTCCGTGTGCGGGTATAGCTCAATGGTAG
>JAGRKQ010000100.1:0-2863 GCA_020442235.1 Hyphomicrobiaceae bacterium
GGCCCTCCTGCATGGCCGCGAGGCCGCAGACGAGGCTGCCGAGACCGCGCGCCGCACCTTTGAAGAAGGCGCGAGCGACGCCAATCTGCCAACGGTCGGTCTTCCCACATCGCGCTTTGCCGAAGGCATTGGCGTCTTGTCGGCCTTTGTCGAGGCCGGCCTGTGCGCCTCCAATTCCGAAGCCCGCCGGCTGATCAAGGGCGGCGGCATCAAGGTCAATGACGAAGCCGTCAGCGACGACAAGCGCGTGCTCGGCTCTGCTGATCTCGGTGATGCGGGTGCGATCAAGCTGTCGCTTGGCCGCAAGCGCCACGTGCTTCTGAAGGCGGAAGGCTGAGGCCCGCTAGCGGAAATCGAAGAGGCTGCGCAAAAGCCCCGGCGCCAGAACGGAGGCCGGGTTGATGCGCAGGTTCGGGCTCTCGGCCGGCCCCGTCACCTCGAAGGTGACCCCGAGCAGGCCCTCGCTCTGCCGCCCGCCCAGCGCCTGGCCAAGGATCGGGATGCGGCTGAAGAAGTTGTTGATCTGATAGGCCGGAATATAGGTGCCGGTCAGCGACACCCGGTTTGCCGCATAGCCGACCGTGCCGCGCAATGTGATGCCGACCGAAGGACCGCGCACGAAGGCCTCGCGGATGGTGAGCACATCCGCCGTGCGGGTGAAATTCGCCGCCAGCCGGTCGATGATGACATTGTCGGCGCTTTCACGCGCCGCGGCCGGTGTGCGCTGATCGCGCACATCGTCGCGCTCGTTGCGGGCAAGCTGCTCCTCTGTGGCCAGAAGCTGGCCCATCGCCGGTTCGCCGACGACGCGGAAATTCTCCGCGTTGAGGCTGCCCGACAGCGCCCCGGTTTCCAGATCCGGCCGCAACACCAGCGCCAGAGCGCCCCCCTGGGCACGGCCGTAAAGGTCGATCAGCCGGAGGAAAGCGCCAGCATCGGAAGAGAGGATGCGGATCGCCCCGGTCTGTTCGCCCATCAGGCCGCGCAGCTGCCCGCCGCCATCGAGCGTGGCGGAAAGATCGAAGCGCTCGATGACGCCGCCGCGCGTGCCGAGCGTCAACCGCATGTCCCGCAGCGAGCCCCCTTCCGTCCGCAGCCGCCCGGCAACCACGGAGAGGCGGAACGGCGCGCCGTCCCCGCCACCGCCGCCGGAGAACAGCCCCCGGCTGACGGTCAGTTCATCGGCTTCGACAGCAGTCACGAGAACATCGTCCTGCCGTGAGGCCTGAAGCGAAAAACGCCCGAGCCCGGAAACGGAAATGTCGTGGAAGGCGAGGCGTTGCAGGGCGCCGCCACGCACTTCACCGAGGCCCGCCGCAGAAAGGCCCGGCGCCACAATCTCGATGGTGCGCAGGTTGAGCGTCTCACCGCTCTCGCTGTAGCGCACGACTGCGCTGGCCGGCCGGCCGGCGGCCTTGCGCCACGCGATCTCGGGGAAATCGAGCGCGGCATCGGTGAGGTCGATCGCAAGTTGCCGCACGCCGTCGCTGTCCGGCTCGCCGGTCACGACCGAAACCGGACCGCGGATGCGGTCGCCGAAATCGAAGCCGAGGCGCTCGCGCGCATCGGCGTCGAGCGTGGCGGCAACTTCCATGCCGGCATCCTGACCGATGCGGTAGTCGATGTCGGCGCGCACGCCGTCGATGAGGGCGCGTCCGCGCACCTGCACGCCTTCGCCGGCGATGCGGATCGAGCCGTTGAAGCCGCGAATACGCCGCCCTTCCAGCGGTCTGGCCACATCGACATCGGAAAGACCGAGATTGATCAGATAGCCGATGCTGTCGACGTCGATCCGCCGTGCCATGCGCATGCCGAGATCGACGTTTGCCGTGGCGCGCCCGCTGATCTCTTCCGGCGAGACCACCGTATCGGCCTGGCTGGCGATGGGCTCCAGCCCGGCCAGTTCCACGAAGGCGGCCGCATCGGCGCTTGCCGCGATCTGGATGTTGGCTGGCGGAGCGTCGCCGGCGGAATCGCGGATTTCAAACAGGACCGAATCGAACGCGATCTCGCGCCCGGATGGCAGCGGCAGAACGCCGCCGGCCCCGGTACGGGCCGCAAAGCTGCGCGCGCCGGCTGTCATCGTTCCCGTCAGGTTGCGGGCGGAGGGAATTTCGCCGATCAGCGCCATCTGAAGCCCGCGAAACGGCACTTCCAGCTGGATGGCTTCGTCGGCAAGATGCGTTTCGCCATTCACATCCTCGATCATGTCCGGGCGGAGCACGATCGTTACGGCAGCCGGACCGAAGACACCGCCTTCAATGTTCGCCAGGGCCCATTCGCGCGTGTTGGGGGCGATCAGAACCGGCCAGAGCGCCCGCATTTCGGCGACCGTGATCTGCGAACTGTCGCCGACGAAACCAAAGGTCGGGCTCCCGCCCAGAGACCCGACGAAACCGCGCCCGCGGATCGAAGCACCGCCGAGGGCGACTTCGGCGCGCGGAATTTCCAGCGTGTCGCCCTCATCGGGGAGCCTCAGATGCAGGAAGGCCCCGCCCCGCATTTCCTGAACGCCGGGGCGGTCCGGATCGGTCGCGGTGATCTCGTCGGCCACCAGCGCAAGGTCGAGGCCGGCGACATCCTCGAAGCGGGCCGCAGCCAGAAATCCGTTGAAGGTCGCGCCATCGCCGCCAACGAAGACCCGCGATCCGGCGGCATCGAAGATATGCCGTTCCGGGTTGTAGACGAGCTTCAGCTCAGCCTCGTCGAGAATGGTGGCATGGTTCTGCGCAATGAACACATAGGCCGCGCCGACCGAGGCCGTGATGCGCGCCGTCTCCAGTGCCCCGGCAGCATCGCGCCCGCTGATGACATCGAAATAGACCGGCGCATCGGTGCGGATGAAGGAATGCTCCTCAGCCAG
>JAGRKQ010000100.1:2911-7122 GCA_020442235.1 Hyphomicrobiaceae bacterium
CCTCTGCCGCTGTCGGTTTCGGCGCGCCAGAGAACGGCCGTCGCCGAACGCTGATCGCCCTCCATCGTTGCCGTTGCGGTGAAATGGCCCTGTGTCAGGCCGATGGCAATGGAAAAGCGCCGCTCGCGATCGCCGGAAACCCAAAGACCGTCTGAAAGGGAAATGGCAGGAAGCCCGCCCGCGCGCATCTTGGCTTCAAGATCGGCGGTCACGTCATCGAGTTGCGCCAGTCCGCCGACGAGCTGGTCGAAACGCCGTGACTCGCTTGGCTCGGCAACGGCCGCCATCGCGGCAACGGCTGCCATGAGATCGGCTTCAACCCGCACCGAACCGACATAGACATGGTCGATTTCAGGCTCCAGCCGCATCAGTGAACCGAGCGTCAGGTGACCGGAAATCCGCTCCACATCGATGCGCGCATTCGCTCTTTCGATGCTGATGCGCTCGACCTCGAACACCGGAACCAGCGCATTGAGCCCGAAGGAGCCCCCTTCGACGGTGACGGTCGTTTCTGGCCCCAGCGCTTCGGCAATCCGTCGCGCGATCGTGTCCTGCACGCTGGGCACGGCGACGGGTCCAAAAAGCGCAAGGCCGGCGACCGCCGCCCCGAAGAGCACGACACACGCCAGAAGGAAGAGAACGGCGAGCCGCACCCCTCTGAAACGCCCCGAACCTTCATGTCCCCGCAACACAGCACGCACCGCTCAAGCCTGCTCCCGCGAATCGCGTTATGCCTTGCTCACCATGCCACGACGCACGGCCTCCCGGACCGCAATCCTTGCCGTGGCGTCAATTGAAACGAACAGGGCCCTCCCTAAGTTTCTCCCAAACGCCAAGAAGGAGGTCATTCGATGGCAAAGCCCGAGATTGGGGATACCGCACCGGATTTCACCCTGCCGACGGACGGAGGCGGTTCGCTGACGCTATCCTCGCTGCGCGGCAAGCCGGTTGTGGTCTATTTCTATCCCAAGGACGACACCTCCGGCTGCACCCGCGAAGCCCTCGATTTCACCGCTTTGGCCGGATCCTTCCAGCAAGCCGGCGTCGCCGTCATCGGCATCTCGCCGGACAGCGTGAAGAAGCACGACAAGTTCAAGGCCAAGCACGAACTCGACGTGATCCTGGCTGCCGATGAGGAGAAGACCGTGGTCGAGGCCTATGGCGTCTGGGTCGAAAAATCGATGTATGGCCGCAAATATATGGGCGTCGAACGCTCCACCTTCCTGATCGCCGCAGACGGAACAATCGCCAGGGCCTGGCGTAACGTGAAGGTGCCCGGACACGCCGAAGAGGTGCTTGAAGCCGCCCGCGCGCTCTGAGGGTGGCGTGACGAGCATGCGTCTGCCTGAGGCAAAAGGCACCGAATTCCGGCCGCTTCTGAAGCGTCTTGACGCCGAATTCGACATGCCTGCCGATCTTCAGGCTGGCGCCGTGCGGGTCGTCACCTCCCGTGATCTGCGCGTCAAGGTCGCGCTCGCCTACCGCCTTGCGCGCGCCTGGTTCCAGAGCAGCCTGGCAAGGCGCGGTGCCCGCCCCGTCCTGCCGCCACCGCTGCCCGGCCGCCCGGATCATCCCGTGCTCCTGCCACCGGGACGCATGCCGCGCCGCTCCGCCTCCGGCCTCAAGGGGCGCATCGCGCTGATCCACGCGCTGGCGCATATCGAGCTGGCCGCGGTCGACCTCACCTTCGATCTCATCGCCCGTGGCTGCGAGGAAAATTTCCCGCGCTCCTTTTTCGACAACTGGGTGCAGGTGGGACTGGAGGAAGCCAAGCACTTCGCCATGCTGGCCGACAGGCTGGAGGCCCTTGGGAGTTACTATGGCGCCCTGCCCGCCCATGACGGCCTGTGGCAGGCGGGCGTCGAGACCGCCGAGGACCTGACAGCGCGCATGGCGCTTGTGCCGCTCGTTCTGGAAGCCCGCGGACTGGATGTCACGCCCTCGACCATCAATCGGCTGGAAGCGTCCGGCGACACCGAAAGCGCCGCGATCCTGAAGGTGATCTATCGCGACGAGCAGAAGCACGTTGCCTTCGGCGCCAAATGGTTCCGCTTTCTGTGCGACCGCGAGCGCTGCGCGCCCGAACCGCGTTTCCACGCGCTGGTGCGCAAGCATTTTCGCGGTCAGGTGAAAGGCCCCTTCAACGACCGCGCCCGCGCCGAGGCCGGCCTGACGCCCGGCTTCTACAAACCCTTGATGCCCATTGCCCGGCAATTCTGATGCCGGCGATCCTGATGCAGGAAGGACTCAAGGCGTCGAAAAGTGGTGCCTGCACACCAAGCATTAACCTTACTCATTCGTAATCACGTCTGAAGCGTCAAGCGTGCGTGGAGTCGTGACGATGAAGACCAAATCCCCTGTGATGCACCGTGTCGGCGAGCGCCGGGTTGTGTTCACCGATGGAGAAACGGTCCGTTCCTTCCGCCTCAATCCGGTGGTTTTCGCCCTCATCGCCCTTGTCTTCCTGTCGCTTTCCGTCGCCTTTGTCGGATCGGCGGCCTATCTCTTCTTCCGCGACGATCTGCTCACCGCCGCGCTGGTGCGTCAGCACCGGCTTCAGGTTGCTTATGAGGACCGGATTTCGGACCTGCGCCGCCAGATCGACCGCATCGCCAGCCGCCAGCTCATCAACCAGGAAGGTTTCGAGGCCAGAATTGATCGGCTGATGGATCGTCAGCGTTCCATCCTCGAGCGCCGCGATGCCATCGATGCGCTGCTGGAACGCGCCAGCGAAGCCGGCCTGACCGTTCCTTCCGTTCCGGCCCCGCCGTCCCGCGGCGACACCGTCGAGCGCCATTCCTCGCTCTTCGGCATCGACGCCCACGCCGCCGATACGCGGCTGCGCGGAACCGATCCCGAGCGCCTTCTGGCTGGTGTCGAGAGCGATCTTCTGGCCACCGGACAAGTGGAGATGAACGCCATCGAGCAGATCACCCGTCTCGCTCTGCGGCGCACCGATGCCATCCGCAGCGAGGTGGCCCTGCTCGGCGTCGAACCCGATGCGATTGCCAATCCCGATGCTGTCGGCGGCCCCTTCGAGCCTCCACATCTGGATGCCGAAACCACCGACACCCTGACCGAGGCGGCCGGAGCCATTGAAAGCTTCATGGCCCTTCGCGACGGCCTTTCCGAACTTCCCCTGCGCCGCCCGGTTGAAGGCGCGCGCACGTCCTCGACCTTCGGCAACCGGGTCGACCCCTTCCTCGGTCGGCGCGCCTTCCATGCCGGGCTCGATTTTGCCGCGACCAGCGGAACCACGGTGATGGCCACCGGCGCCGGCCGTGTCATCCGCGCAGGCCGCAATGGCGGCTACGGCCTCATGGTCGAGATCGACCACGGCCACAACCTCACCACCCGCTATGCGCATCTGAGCCGCATTCTGGTGTCGGAAGGCGATACGGTCACGGCCGGCGAAGCCATCGGCCGCGTCGGCTCGACGGGCCGCTCGACGGGCCCGCATCTTCATTATGAAGTGCGCCGATCCGACGATCCGGAAAACCCGCAGGCTTTCCTCAACGCCGCCCGCCACATCGCGACCTATCTCGACTGAGGATCAGTCCCGGCTTTCCTCAGCCGCGTGCACGCGCTGGGCCAGCGCGGCTTCCATGAAGGCATCGAGATCGCCGCCGAGAACATCGTCCGGCGCCGTGCTTTCCACCCCCGTGCGAAGATCCTTCACCAACTGATAGGGCTGAAGCACATAGGAGCGGATCTGGTGCCCCCAGCCGATCGCCGTCTTGGACGCGGCATCGGCCATGGCCTTTTCCTCGCGCTTTTGCAGTTCCAGCTCATAGAGCTTGGCGCGCAGCATCCCCCAGGCCGTCGCCCGGTTCTTGTGCTGGGAGCGTTCGTTCTGGCACTGCACGACGACGCCGGTCGGAAGATGGGTGATGCGCACGGCCGAATCGGTGGTGTTGANNGACGTGCTGACCGCCCGCCCCCGATGCCCGGTAGGTGTCGATGCGCACCTCGGATTCATTGACGTCGATGTCGATGGAATCGTCGACCACCGGATAGACCCAGGCACTGGCAAAGCTGGTGTGGCGGCGCGCCTGGCTGTCATAGGGCGAGATGCGGACAAGCCGGTGAACGCCCGCCTCGGTCTTCAGCCAGCCATAGGCATTGTGGCCCTTGATCATCAGCGTGGCCGACTTGATGCCGGCCTCTTCGCCGTCATGCTGCTCCAGAAGATCGACCTTGTAGCCGTGCTG
>JAGRKQ010000100.1:7176-7391 GCA_020442235.1 Hyphomicrobiaceae bacterium
CCGGCTCCGGAATTGATTTCCAGATAGGTGTCGTTGGCATCGACCTCGCCGGAAAGCAGCATCTCGATCTGCCGCCGCTCGGCATCGGCAACGAGCCCCTTCAGCATGGCGATGCCTTCGCCGATGCTCTCCTCGTCGCCTTCATCCTCACCGAGTTCGATGAGCGTGATGGCATCGTCCATTTCGCTCTCGAAGCGGCGGACATCGGCAATCGA
>JAGRKQ010000100.1:7521-11027 GCA_020442235.1 Hyphomicrobiaceae bacterium
GGCCTGCTTGAGTTCGTCGGCAAGGTTCTGTGCCTCGGCACGCATGAACGTGTGATCTCCATCGACCCTTGTGAGAAACGCAAATGAGCGCGCAGGCGGGGTGCCATCCGCCAGCGCGCCCGTCAACCCCTTGCGGGTGCAGGGTCAGTAAAGTCCGCCGGTTCCCGAAACCACCGCCCGGTCCGCTTCCGGATTGACCGTGAGCGGGCGTCCGAACTGATCGGTGTAACCGATGATGGAATAGCTGTCCGGCGGCTGCGTGCCCGGCCGGAAGCCTTCAAGGATCGCGCCGGCCGTTCCGGCCGAAACCCGAAGGCCCGTGCGCCGGTCGATCGGGATCAGCGTGATGCCGCGCGGCACCTGGAATTCGGTGTGCGGCGTTCCGGCCAGAGCCTGCTCCATGAAGTCGGCAAAGATCGGTGCGGCAAGCGTGCCGCCGGCAGCCCCGCGCCCCATGGAACGCGGATTGTCGAAACCGACATAGACACCGACGACGAGGTCGGGCGAGAAGCCGATGAACCAGGCGTCCTTGTAGTCGTTGGTGGTGCCGGTCTTGCCGGCAATCGCCCAGCCGTCAAGCCGGTCGCGGATGCGCGTCGCCGTGCCGCGCTGCACGACGCCTTCCAGCATCGAGGTCACCTGATAGGCGGTCAGCGGATCAAGAACCTGTTCGCGCTCATCGACGATTTCCGGTTCGCCCTGCCCGGTATAGGCCGTCGCCCGGCAGGCGTCACACATACGGGCATCGTGGCGGAAGATGGTCTCGCCGAAGCGATCCTGCACGCGGTCAACCAGCGTCGGCTCGATGGACCGGCCGCCATTGGCGATCACCGCATAGGCCGCCGTCATCCGCATCAGGGTCGTTTCGCCCGCACCGAGCGACATGGACAGCACCTGCGGCAGGTCATCATAGATGCCGAACCGGCGGGCATATTCGGCGATCAGGGGCATGCCCATATCGCGCGCCAGGCGCACGGTCATGACGTTGCGCGACAATTCGATGCCCATGCGCAGCGTCTGCGGCCCGTAGAACTCGTTGGAGTAGTTGGCCGGGCGCCAGACCCCGAGCCCGCCGCCCTGATCGATCTCGATCGGGGCGTCGAGAACGACGCTGGACGGCGTATAGCCATTGTCCAGCGCGGCGGCATAGATGAACGGCTTGAAGGACGAACCCGGCTGACGCTGGGCCTGGGTTGCGCGGTTGAACTGGCTCTCGGAGAAGGAGAACCCGCCGACCATCGCCACGACGCGGCCCGTATAGGGGTCCATGGCAACCAGCGCGCCTTCGACCTCAGGCACCTGCTGAAGCTCGTAACGCCCTTCGTCCAGCGCGGAGACATAGACAACATCGCCCGGATCGAGCGCCCCGTCCGCACCCCGCACCGCGTTGCGATTGCCTTCCACGTTCCAGCGCTCGAACGGCACGCCCCGGTCTTCGATCCGCCCGATAGCGCGCTCGGCAAGCACGGCACCCGAAGCATCGCGTCCCGGCTGGAGCCCGATATCGGCCCCGCCATCTCCGGTCGCCAGGACGACGGCGAGACGCCATTCCTGCACGTCGGCCAGACTTTCGACCTCGGCCAGGGTCGCGCCCCAGTCGCCGGAGATGTCGATCTGGCTCAAGGGCCCGCGCCAGCCCTGCTGGCGATCGAAATTGACGAGCCCGCGACGCAGCGCGGCACGCGCCATGCGCTGGCGGTCCGGATCCAGCGTCGTGCGCACCGAAAGCCCGCCCGTATAGAGGCCGTCATTGCCGTAACGCTCACCGAGCTGGCGGCGCACTTCCTCGGCAAAATAGTCCGAAGCGGCGATGAAGGTGCCGGATTCGCGCGGCGTCACGTTGAGCGGTTCGGCCTGCGCGGCAGCCGCTTCCTCGGCGCTGACATAACCGTTCTCGACCATGCGATCGAGCACCCAGTTGCGGCGCTCTATGGCCCGGTCGGTGTAACGATAAGGATGATAATTGTTCGGCGCCTTCGGCAGCGCCGCCAGATAGGCGACTTCGGCCAGCGTCAGCTCATGCACCGACTTGTCGAAATAGACGAGCGCTGCTGCCGCCACGCCATAGGAACCGAGACCAAGATAAATCTCGTTCAGGTAAAGCTCGAGGATCTCGTCCTTGGTGTAGGCGCGTTCGATGCGCAGCGCCAGGATCGCCTCGCGAATCTTGCGCTCGATGGCAACATCGCTCGACAGAAGGAAGTTCTTCGCCACCTGCTGCGTGATGGTCGAGGCGCCTTCCGGCCGCCGTCCCGAACCATAGGCCTGCACGTTGCGCACCACGGCGCGGGCGATACCGACGAAATCGATACCGGAATGCTCGTAGAAATTCTTGTCCTCGGCGGAGATGAAGGCCTGCTTCAAAAGGTCGGGCATCGATTCGATCGGCAGGAACATGCGCCGTTCGCGGGCATATTCGGCGATCAGTTCGCCATTGGCCGCATGAACGCGGGTCATGATCGGCGGCTGATAGTCGCGAAGGGCCGTATAGTCCGGCAAATCCTGCGAATAATGATAGATGCCATAGGCCAGCACTGCGGCACCGATCAGGCCGAGAACCGCCCCGATGCCGAAGAGATAGCCAACAAGCCGCGCGAGAATTTTCATCGATCACTCCGATGGCCGGATGCAGCGCCTGTGTGCCGCAACAGGGCCGGCAAGTCCACTGAAGACATCGCCGTCGAAATACACAGGACGAGCCCTGTGCCCGTCATGTGTCGCAACTGTGGCCAGGGCCACCCAATTCCATCAAAAGGGCCTCAGTATGGCCCTTGCGCAACACGCTGATCGAAGAAGGTCTTGATCGCCTCATAGACCGCCTCGGCCATGCGCGCCTGCCATTCAGCATCCACCAGAAGCCGCTCGTCCTCGCGATTCGACAAAAAGCCGAGTTCCAGAAGCAGAGACGGCGTGTCGGCGGAACGAAGAACCCGAAAGCCGGCCGAGCGGTGCGGATTGCGCACCAGCGATATCGAAGTCGCAATCTCTTCCACCATGTCGCGCGCGAAGCGTGCCGAATAGGTCATCGTCTCGCGTCGCGTCAGGTCGAGAAGAATGTCGCGCACATCGTCGCTGCCCTGATCCGGAAGGATCACACCGGCAAGGATATCGGAGGCGTTTTCCTGATCGGCGATCTGCGCCGCGATCTCGTCGGATGCGCGTTCCGCAAGCGTATAGACCGTCGCACCGCGAAGATTCGGATGCCCGCGGATGGAATCGGCATGGATTGACAGAAGAAGGTCCGCGCCAGCCCTGCGGGCGATCTCCACCCGTTCGCCAAGCGGAATGAAGCGGTCGTCATCGCGGGTCAGTTCGACCCGGAAGCGCCCGTCCTCCTCGATCAGCTCCGCCAGCCGCCGTGCGAATTGCAGGACGATGATCTTTTCGATCGACCCATGCCGCCCGGTCGCACCGGTATCGATGCCGCCATGGCCGGGATCGAGCACGATCAGCGGGCGCTCGTCCGTCTCCTGCCGGTCGAGCCGGTCGCCGCGTGGTGCGCGCCC
>JAGRKQ010000101.1 GCA_020442235.1 Hyphomicrobiaceae bacterium
CTGCAGGATGAAGGCGGAGATCTGCGAAGGGGAATATTTCTCGCCCTCGACCTCGACCCAGGCGTCGCCATTGTCGGCCTTGACGATCTTGTAGGGGACGAGGCCCTTGTCCTTTTCCACCATCGGATCGTCATAGCGGCGCCCGATCAGGCGCTTGACGGCAAACAGGGTGCCCTCGGGATTGGTGACGGCCTGGCGTTTCGCCGGCTGGCCGGTAAGGCGCTCGCCATCCTTGGAGAAGGCGACCATCGAGGGGGTGGTGCGGGTGCCTTCGGAATTCTCGATGACCTTCGGATCCTTGCCGTCCATCACGGCGACGCAGGAGTTCGTGGTGCCGAGGTCGATGCCGATAATCTTGCCCATTGGCTCTCTCCTTTTCGGCGGACCGCCGCCTTGTCCCGGCCCTGTCGGCGCCGGTCAGCCCGCTTTGGTGCGGCGGGCGGCAGATGGTCCCCTGCCAATATTCATGTCGTTCGTTCTCAAGGGACGGCAGGCAGCGTTTCCACGCTGCGGGAACCGTCCGGACGGCGGGTATATAAGAAGGCCGATTCCAAGGTGCAAGGCATGAAGGCGCCTTGCAAGTCCTCAGCCGGCAAGCCCGTAGGCAAGCGCGGCCAGCGCCGAAAAGGCCAGTGCGGCGAAGGTCGACACCATGCCGGCAACGCGCAGCTTGAAGACCATGCGGCGCGTCAGGAAGGCATAGGCGTGCATCGCCCGGCCGGCGGTGAGCAGCAGCCCCAGGCCATGAACCGCCACCGCCGGCGCGCCGTTCAGTTCGGCCAGCGCCAGAAGCACGATCCCGAGCGGCGCATATTCGGCAAAGTTGCCATGCGCGCGCACGCGCTTTTCCAGAAGCCGGTCTTCGCCGGTGCCGAGCGAAATCTGCTGCCCCCTGCGCCGCCCGATCACCTGAAAGGAAAGATAGATGTAAAGCGCGGTGAGAACCGCGGCATAGATTGACGTCGTGACCACCATCATCGCCCCCAGGACCCCTTCTGCATGGAGAATTGCAGATGGGAGCCCGGCCGCAAAGGGCAAGCCTCAGGCGGCTTTACTGCCGGAACGCGCGACGAGAATGGCCGGCGCCTTTCCGGCCGCCAACGTCTGGTGCACGACGCAGTAGCGCTCGGTCAGCTTCAGAAGCTGATCGATGCGCTCCTGCGGCTCGTCGGTGTCGAGGGTGATCTTGAGGGCGATGGTTTCAAAACCCACCGCCGCGTCGCGGTCGACGCCGAGCGTGCCGCGGAAATCGAGGATGCCCTCGGCTTCCAGCGTCGCGTCCCTCAGGTCGAAGCCGATGGCGGTCGCCACTGCCTTCAAGGTGACCCCGGCGCAGGCGACGAGCGCCTCCAGAAGCATGTCGCCGGAGCACAGTTCCAGCCCCGAACCGCCGGTCGCCGGGTGCAGGCCGGCGGCTGCGATCTGGCGTCCGGTCTCGACCTTGCAGGCAATCGAGGTCTCGTCGAGCCTGCCGCGCGCGCGCAGCGTGATGCGCGCCGCATCGGGTGTGTCGCGATACTTGGCCTTGATCGGGGCCTGGAGGGCTTTCAGGGCTTCGGCGTCCATTTTCAGTCCTTGTCGGTTGCGCTCAGTCCTGAGCGGCGGGTTTGATGATGCCGAACACCGAGCCGTCCGGCGGACAGAGCACGGCGCAGCGGCCGAAGCCGGGAATGTCCCAAGGTTCGCGGCGGATCTTCGCCCCGGCGGCAACGGCCTTTTCCACGCGCACATCGACATCGTCGACAGCGATGAAGGTGAACCAGTGCGAGGGAATGCCGTCGAAAAGCGACATCGTGTTGAGATCGAAAAGCCCTGCGACCGGTTCGCCATCCTGCATGCACAGCGAATAGACCGAGCCATCCGGCTGCACCATGTCGGTGAAGGTCCAGCCGAGCGCCGCACCGTAAAAGGCCTTGGCGGCGGCGGGATCGCGGCTGTCGATCTCGATCCAGTGAATGTGGCCGTGCCGTGTCATGACTTCCCCCTCGGAACCGATGGTTCGGGGCAGGTTACCACCAGAGCCCGGCGCTGGACGATGCCGCGTCGCTTCTGGCGCTGCCTTCGGCGAGCGAGCCGTCAAGGGCCGTCACCAGACGCTGGCGCACGGCTTCCGGCGCCCCGCCTTTCGCTCCGGGTCCGTCGAGAAGCCGGTAGACGCGGCCGGGATGCGGCTGCAGCACGGCGATGCGATCGCCCAGCGCCACGGCCTCGTCGACGTCGTGGGTGACGATGATCATCGTCGTGCCGGTTTCCTTGCGCAGCCGTCGCACCAACGCATGAAGCTGGCGGCGCGTCACCGCATCGAGCGCGGAGAAGGGCTCATCGAAAAGGATGACCTGCGGCTTGGCGATCAGGGCGCGGGCGATGGCCACGCGCTGCGCCTGGCCGCCGGACAGTTCCTTCGGCCAGCGCCCGCCATAGCCGGAAAGGCCGATCAGCGCGAGCATGCGGTCGATCCGCGCGGTCCGCTCGGCCTTCGGCAGGTCGGCGATGCCGAAGCCGATGTTGCCGGCCACCGTCAGCCAGGGCAGCAGGCGGGGCTCCTGAAAGACAAACCCCACCGCCGGATGCGGGCTGTCGATGACGTCGCCATCGACCACCACCCGGCCCCGGCTCGGGGTTTCCAGCCCGGCAATGCAGCGCAGCAGTGTGGTCTTGCCGCAGCCCGAACCGCCGACGATGGCAAGAATTTCGCCTTCCTGCACATCGAGGTCGATGCCGCGCAGCGCTTCGGTGCCGCTGGGCCAGGTCTTGGAGACGTGATCGAGGATCAGCATGACGGTTTTCCTCAGCCGTTCGCCGCTTCGGCGTCCTGCCAGGCCAGCAGCGGACGGGCAAGCAGCGCCATGGCGCCGTCGACCAGCTTGCCGACGATGGCGAAGGCGACGATGGCGGCCAGAATCTGTGCCGGCTTGCCGAGCTGCTGGCCGTCGACGAGCAGATAGCCGAGGCCCTCGGAAGCGCCCATGATCTCGGCGGCAACGACGAACATGAAGCCGAGCCCCATGCCGGAACGCAGCGCGATGACATATTCCGGCAGGATCGCCGGCAGGAGGATGCGCGCAGCCAGCGCCACCCGCGACAGCCGGAAGATGCGCCCGACCTCGACGATGCGCCGGTCGACGGAGCGGATCGCGCCCATCACCCCGAGATAGACCGGGAAGAAGACGCCGGTGGCGATCAGCGCCACCTTGGAGGCCTCGAAAATGCCGAGCCAGAGAATGAACAGCGGCACCCAGGCAAGCGAAGGAATGGCCCGCAGCGCCTGAAGCGTCGGGTCGAGCAAACGGCGGGCGAGCGGCGAGGCACCGGTCAGCGCACCGGCGAATGTGCCCGCCAGGGCGCCAAGGGCGAAGCCGGACAGCACCCGCCACAGCGTTGCCGTCGTGTGATAGAGAAGATCGCCATTGGCGGCGAGCTTCTTCAATTCGGCGAAAACCGCCGAAGGTGCGGGCAGCAGGCGGGCCTCGACGAAGCCCGCCTGCGCCAGTCCTTCATAGAGGAGCGTGGCGGCCAGCGGCAGGAGAAGGCCGAGGGGCCAGCGCCGGCGGACGGCCGGACGCCTTGCCTCGAGAACGGCCTTGTGCGTTTCGCTCACCGCGCTCATCCCTCGTTCTTGCCTCAGCCGGTGATGCCGTAGCGCGGATCGATCAGTGCGCCGGCGGCCGCCTCGACATCGATCGACGCATCAAGCACGCCGGCGGTCTGCAGCGCGCGGCCCGCCTCGACGATGGTTTCCTTCTGGAGATCGCCGATGGCGGCATGGCTGATGTCGGTGCGTTCCAGCTGACGGGCGATGATCGCCGCGTCGAGGCCGGTCTGCTGCTGCAGCGAAGCGGCGAGCGCATCCGGTTCGGCCAGCGCCAGCTGACGGCCCTGTTCGTAGATTTCCAGCACCTTTTCCGCGATGGCGGGATGGGCGGCGAGGAAATCCTCGCGGGCGTTGAGGATGCCCCAGGTGTTGGCGGCGGCATCGCGGTAGAAAAGACGCGCATCGTCTTCCAGCTCGGCAGCGGCCATCATCGGATCGAGGCCGGCCCAGGCATCGACATCGCCGCGGATGAGCGCGGTCTTGCCGTCACCGTGCTGGAGAAGAACGAGACGCAAATCGCGCTCGGTCAGGCCGGCGCCCAGCAGGGCACGCACCAGGAAGATGTGCGGATCGGTGCCGCGCGTGACCGCAACCGGACGGCCGACGAGGTCTTCCACCTTCTCGATGCCGGTGTCGGGCCGGGTGACGAGAGCGGTCCATTCGGGACGCGAATAGACGCCGATCGACTTGATCGGATTGCCGTTGATCGAGCCGACCAGCGCAGCGGCACCCGCCGTCGAGCCGATGTCGATGGAGCCGGCGTTCAGGAATTCCAGCGCCTTGTTGGAGCCCAGCGACTGCACCCAGCGGATGGCGATGCCGTCGGCGGCGAAGGCCTCCTCGAACAGACCCCGGTCGCGGATGAGCAGCGAGACCGGATTGTAGGTGGCAAAGTCCACCGTCAGGGTCTCAAGGCTCTGCGATGCCTTGACGAAGGGGGCGGGAAGAACGGTGAGCGCGGCGCCGGCGCCAAGCCCTTTCAGGAAATTGCGGCGATTGACCTTGACCATCTTCGGGTCTCCTCGGTGCTGCGCAAGGGCGGCTATTGAGTCTGCCTTTTGCGCGAAAATTTTCTTCTGATGATGCGATAGTTCCGTGATAGAGGAATTTCATTCCGCATCTGCGACGGCGTGATGTGTAGCTACGGACCGAACTCCACGCAAGATATAATCTTTATTTCCAATTATTTAGCATTCTGATTGCTGAAATTTCGATCTGAATGGTGCGCCAAACTCGCCTTCCCGTGAAAGTATGATTTTTCTTCTCGCCGGAAACCGTTTCTGAGTTTTGTATTTCAGTCGTTTCGTTCTTTATAACGAACATGTCGGCTTTCCGCCTCCCTGGAAGGCCCGTCGGCAGGCCCCGTCGACAGGCCCCGAATGTCCGCCTGGCTTGCCGGACACCGCTGCAGGCGCCAGTTTCGCTGCCATGAACGACAGGTCCGAACCCGAAGAGGCGCCGCCAGAAGAGAGCCGGCGCGTCCTGACGCTCCAGCCGGGGGCCGTCTGGGTCGCGGGCAAGCTCGACCGTGCGGCGCAGGGCGCGCTGCTTGAGGCCGTGCGCGACGTGGTGCGGGCCGCGCCGCTGTTTCAGCCGGTGATGCCGAAGACGGGCAAGCCGTTTTCGGTCAGGATGACGAATTGCGGGCCGCTTGGCTGGGTGTCGGACCGGGCCGGATACCGCTACCAGACGCTGCACCCTGAGACCGGCATGCCCTGGCCGGCCATGCCTGCATCGCTTCTGGCGCTCTGGGCCGAGCTTGTCGGCGATCCGCCGCCCGAAGCCTGCCTCATCAATCATTACCCGCCCACAGCGCGCATGGGCCTGCATCAGGACCGGGACGAGGACGATCTTGAAACGCCGGTTCTGTCGGTATCGCTCGGCGATACGGCGGTGTTCCGCATCGGCGGCACGACGCGAAAGGATCCGACGCGTTCCATCCGTCTGGCCTCGGGGGATGTGGTCCTGTTCGGCGGACCCGCCCGGCTCGCCTTTCACGGCGTCGACCGTATCCTCGCCGGAACCTCGACGCTTTTGGAAAGGCCGGGGCGGATCAATCTCACCCTGCGCCGGGTCAGCAAGGGCCCGTCCACAGCGCCCTGACGACCCCTCGAGATTGCGCGGATTTCCTTCACTGCTTGGAAAGGCGGCCAAGGCACACTACATTCAGAGCTGGCGCAGGCCGGCTCCTATCGGCCTGCTTCCCTTGTATCGCGTGAGGCTTTCATGTCCCCGATCCTGCCCCCTTCGCAACGCTCTGCCGGCATCGACGGTCCGAAGGCGGCTGAAACGCCCTTCATCGTCGGCGATACGCACAGCGTCATCGGGGCTCGCGACGGGATCTTCGGCCCCACCCCGGTCCGCCCCTTCGAGGAGCAGCCGGACCCGGCACGGCCGGGCATCGAGGACGAAACCCCCGGCAGTTCGACAAGCGAGACCCGGCCGAGCGAGGAAGGCCGCGAGCGGTCCACCGTCCTGCCCGATGCCCACGCGCCCGAACCGGAGACCGCGCTCGACGATCCCGGCCCGCAAGGTGTCATCGACCGCGAGGCGACCGAAGCGCTGCTGCACGAGGCGGTTGGCGCAGGCGTTACCTTCACCGCCAACGACGCGGATGCGGACGATGACATCGAGGCGCTCGCCGGCCTCAGCCCGGAAGCGGCCGCCCGTTCGGCCGAACAGGCGCAGATGCTGCTCGACATCCTGCCGGCGGCCAATGACGACCTCTATACGCTGCTCGCTGCCTGATCCGTCATTTCTGCCGGTCTGAGGGATCGTCCCCGATAGTCGACGGAACACCCCTTTCACCGTCCGCGGGCGCCATCGTGCCCCTGTGGCCCGGCAGGTGCCAGCCAAAGGCAAGCGCTCCGGCCCTGAGGGTGAGCGCGGTGGCGCTTCCGGCCAGAGCGGCGGGCCAGAACCCCAGCCCCAGCGCTTCGGCCAGAACATAGACCGCCGATCCGGCAAAGGCGGCGGTGATGTAGATTTCCCGCCGCAGAAGCACCGAAGGCGTTCCGGCGACGACATCGCGCAGGATGCCGCCGAAGGTCGCCGTCATGACGCCGAAGACCGTTGCCGTCAGAGGCGGCGTTCCGAGCGACAGCGCCTTGGCCGCGCCGAGAACGGCATAGGCGGAAAGCCCGACGGCATCGGCCCACAAAAGCCAGCGTTCATGCCGGTCGAGCCGTCCGGCGACGAACCAGACAAGTCCGGCAATCGCCGCCGCGGTCAGCGGATAGCCGGGCTGGGACAGCCAGAAGACCGGCTGGTCCAGCACCACATCGCGCACCGACCCGCCGCCCATGCCGGTGAGCGCGGCAAAGAAGATCATGGCGACGATGTCGCGGCGATGGCGCGCGGCCACCAGCGCGCCGGAGGCGGCAAAGACCGCCACGCCGAGAAAATCGAGAAGAAGAAGGCGGTCCATCGCGCCTGCTCCGAGGTCAGCAGATCAGGACGCAAGGTCCTTTCGGGATCAGACGCTGCGGTCGACGCCGCCTTCGCCGCCGGTGGCCGCAGCACCCGGCCCCCTGGAAACGCCGACCAGCGCCGGGCGCAGCACCCGCTCGCCGATGGCATAGCCGGGCTGAACCACGGCGAAGACGTGGCCCGCGGCATGATCGGGACTTTCGGCCTCGAACATCGCCTGATGCAGGTTCGGGTCGAAGCGCTCGCCGAGCGGATCGAGGCGCCGGATGTTGTGGCGCTCCAGAACCGAAAGGAACTCGCGTTCGGTCATGGCAACGCCCTCGACAAAGCCCTTCATGGCCTCGTCGGCTTCGCCCGGAACGGCGGAAAGGGCGCGCTGGAGATTGTCGCCGATGCTCAGAACGTCGCGGGCGAAGGCGGAGACGGCATAGGTCTTGGCGTCCCGCACCTCGCGCTCGGTGCGCTTTCTGAGATTGTCCATTTCGGCGGCCATGCGCAGGACGCGATCCTTGGCTTCGGCCAGTTCCGCCTCAAGGCTCTCGACCGGATCGGCGGCCTGTTCGTGCTCGGTGCCGGTCATGTCGGTTTCGGTTTCGCTCGCGTTGGTTTCGCTCGTCATCGCTCTTCGTCGTCTTTTACCGGAAAACTCTGGGTCGGGGCGGATATCAGGCTTCGGGGCGGCGAAATCAAGCCATCAGCCGAGCAGACGCGAAATCAGCCGCGCGGTGTAGTCGACGCTGGGCACGATGCGGGCATAATTCAGCCGCGTCGGCCCGATGACGCCGAGAACGCCGATCAGCCCGGTCTCCGCGTCGCGATAGGGCGAGACGATGACCGAGGAGCCGGAGAGCGAGAACAGCTTCGTCTCCGAGCCGATGAAGACGCGCACGCCGTCGCCCTTTTCGGCAAGGCCGAGAAATTCGATCAGTTCGCGCTTTTCCTCGATGTCGGAGAAGAGCTGGCGGACGCGCTCCAGATCCTCCAGCGCCTTGACGTCCTCCAGAAGATTGGCCTGCCCGCGCACGATCAGCTGGCGCGGCTGGCCGCCGGACGCGCCCGACCATGTGGCAAGGCCGGCCTCCACCACCTGGCGGGTGAGGGTGTCCAGTTCGCCGGAAAGCCCCGCCTCCAGCCCGGACAGCTCCTTGCGCACATCCATCAGCGTGCGGCCCTTGACGAGCGCGTTCAGCCGGTTCGTCGCCTCGCTCAGGGTGGAGGGCAGGGTTCCGGCCGGCAGGTCGATCATGCGGTTTTCCACCGAACCGTCCTCGCCGACGAGCACGACCAGGGCACGCAAAGGGTCGATCTGCACGAATTCGATGTGGCGCAGCTTCAGATCGCTCTTGGCGACGAGCACCACCCCGGCGGCGCGCGACAGGCCCGACAGCATGGTGCCGGCCTGATGGAAGAGGTCTTCGGGCCGGCGGCCATCGCCGGAGGCACGCAGTTCCGTCTCGATCACCCGCCTTTCGGTCTCGCCAAGACGCCCGACTTCCAGAAAACCGTCGAGAAAGAACCTCAGGCCCCTCTCGGTCGGCAGGCGTCCGGCGGAAACATGCGGGGCATAGACGAGGCCGAGATCTTCCAGATCGGCCATGACGTTGCGCACCGAAGCCGGCGACAGGGCGTTGTGCATGCCCTTGGAAAGGGTGCGCGAGCCCAGGGGCTCGCCGGTTTCCAGATAGCTTTCCACGATGCGGCGGAAGATGTCGCGGGCACGCTGGTCGAGATCGGCCAGCGGCGAGGGGTGGGAAGGGGCGTCGGTCCCGGTCATGGTCCAGCGTCTTTTCGAGCGTTGCGGGCAAACGGATTTTTTCCGATTTCAGACAATGGCAACCGGCTTGGCAAGCCGTGGCTTGCGGATCGGCGGACCGGACCGCTACAAGCCGGGCACAATCGTTCCCGCCTGCGCCCCGGCGCAGCCGCCAGAAAGGACCCGCCATGCGTCCCAGCCGCCGCGCCCCCGATGCCCTTCGCGCCGTCAGCCTCGAACGCGGCGTGCAGCGCCACGCGGAAGGCTCGTGCCTCGTTTCCTTCGGCGACACGAAGGTGCTCGTCACGGCGAGCGTGGAAGACCGGGTGCCCGGCTGGCTGCGCGGACAGGGGCGCGGCTGGGTGACGGCCGAATACGG
>JAGRKQ010000102.1:0-4055 GCA_020442235.1 Hyphomicrobiaceae bacterium
TCGCGGCCACCGCCGCCACGCGGGCCGCGGTCCTGATAACCGCCGTCATTGCCACCGCCAAAGCGGTCGCTGCCGCCCTGGAAGCCGCCTTCAAAGCCGCCCATTTCGGGCTGTTCGCCGAAAGAATCGCCGCCGCGCTTGAAACCGCGGCGGGGTTTGGCGCCCTTGCGGCCGCCAAAATCAGAATCGGAATCGTCGTAGCCACGGCCACGACGGCCGCGCTCGGAATCGTCCATCACCATCTCAGAAAGTCCATGCTCGTTCACGGGCCGATGCTTCGGCCCTTCAGTCCTCAATCCGGGGCAGTCAGTTGTGCGCACCGGTCACCGGAAAACGCGCTGCCCTATAACCGGGTGAGCACTGCAAATTTCGTCGCATACACGCATCTGTCGTGCGCGTTCAGCCGCTCGAACGGCAAGGATCACCCGCTGCGACTATGGGCTAAGCCCGGCCTTGCGGCAAGGGAAATTACGCAAGCGCCGCAAGTCCATTCGGCCCAACGATCACGATATTTTGCCGTCATGGCCGGGTTTTCTCGCCTCGCCGCAGCGTTTACCGTCCCTTCCGGGCAAGGGGGAGACGCGCCATGAGCGAGAACACGCAAGGCGAGCAGAAGCAGGCAAGCACGCCGATCAAGGTCTGGACGGTTGTGGTGACGCCGTTTCAGCAGAACTGCACGCTTTTTTTGTGCACCAAGACCAACAAGCTGGCGATCATCGATCCGGGCGGCGATGCGGACCGCATCAAGGCGGCGGTTGCAGAAACCGGCGGCGAACCGGAAAAGGTGCTGATCACCCACGGCCATATCGATCATGTCGGGGCGGTCGTCGACATCGCGGCACATTACGGCATTCCGGTCGAAGGGCCGCACCGCGATGACGTGCCGTTGCTCGAAAGGGTGGCCACGCAGGCGGCGATGTTCGGCGTCGATGAGATCCCGGTGCCCAAGCCGGACCGGTGGCTGGAAGATGGTGATCACGTTGAGGTTGGTGCGCGCCGCCTCGATGTGCTGCACACGCCCGGCCATGCGCCGGGGCATGTCGTCTTCTTCGACCCGGAGTTGCGCTTTGGCATTTTCGGCGATGTTCTCTTTCGCGGCTCCGTCGGGCGCACCGATCTGCCGGGCGGAGACCATGCCACGCTGATGCGCTCCATCTTCCAGAAGCTTCTGCCTCTGGGCGACGATGTGCTCTTCCTGTGCGGGCACGGGCCGGCCTCGACCATCGGTCAGGAGCGCCAGACGAACCCCTTCATCACCGGCGGATTTTCCGGGGACTGACAGAATGTCGCAGTTCGGGTAATCTGGAAGGACTGGCCCGGAGAGCGACAATGACCGACTGGGCTCCCCCCAGGGGGGCTCCCTTGCGCATGGCTATGGCCGTCCTGATCGGCGCCCTGATGGCGGTGCCGGGGGTGTTTGCGGGCCCTGCCCAGGCCCAGCGTCTGACCGACCGTCTCGAAGAGCGCGCCTACCGGGTGCGCGGCCTGACCGCCCGCACGCTGGTCGGCTATATGCGCGCCTATCCCTTTCCCGGCGACTATGGGGCGGCCATGGCCAACATCCGCCCGCGTTACGATCTCAGGGTGGAGACGCAATCGCATGGGGCCGAATGCCGCGTGCGGCGGGTCGATCTCGACATCCACTTTGTCATGACGCTGCCCGAGGCGGTTCAGGAAGACGCACTGGGTCGCACTGCGCGGCGGCACTGGCAGCGGTTTTCACGTTTTGCGCGGGCGCATGAACTGTATCACCGGCAGATCTATCTCGGCTGCGCGCGGCGGTTCCTGCGTGCGGCGCGGCGGATGCGGGAGGCGGGATGCCGGGCCCTGGAACGGGCGGTGCGGCAAGCGCTCAGTGCTTCGGAAGAGGCCTGCGAGGCTCAGCATCTGGCTTTCGACAGGCGCGAGGCGCCGCGATTGCAGCGCCTCAGCCTGTTTCGTGCGGCGCGGGCGGAGGGTGGACCGATCGCGCCGCCGCAGGGGTTCGGCTTCTCCGCCGCCCTCGCCCTCGGGGGCGGAGGCGGTGGCGGCGGAGTGCGCGCCGCCGGCGGGGGGCGTTTTTTCGCCGGCGGCAACTGACATCAGCGGCAGAGCTGACGCGGGCCTTCATAGGGCTGGAAGGTGCCCGTCGCCGGGTCGAAGGAGCGGTAGCGCGAGGCGCAATAGGCATACCAGTCGGCGGTGAACGGTTCCGGGCGATGTTCGATCACCGTCGGGTTCCGGCCATAGCCGCCCTGATAGCCCTGCGGGTAGGCCGGCTGGCGCGGAGCGGTGAGGATTGCGCCCACCGTCAGGCCGATGATGCCGCCGACAATCGCCGCGCCGAGGTCGTCATTGCCGCCCCGGTGCCGGCGCACATCCCGGCGCTCGCGACGCACATCGCGGCGGTCGCGACGGAAGTCCCGGCGGTCGCGACGGACATCGCGGCGTTCATCCCGGCGCCAGTGCTGGGCCAGCTGGATGGTCTCGCCAGCGGTTTCGGCGCGCGGTGCACGCGGCGCGGCAGGCGCGTCGGCAAAGGCCGTCGCCGGCATCGAGATCGCAAGAATGGTGGTGGCGGCAAGGGCAGCGACGCTGCGGGTGAAGGTGCGGGTCATAGCGACATCTCCTTGTTTGCAAGGCCGGCGCGTCTTTCTCGGCCCGGCATGGGAGATGTTTTAGAAAAGTGCCGCTGAACCGGACCTGAACGGTCCGTTAAGCTTCAGGTCGCCTCAGAGCGGGGCGAGATCGGCCGGCGAAAACAGGATCGCAAAGCTCTCGCACCAGATGACGACGCTCTGGAAACGCGCCGGGTCGGTGCCCTCCGGCAGGACATAGGTCTGCGCGCCGACATTGCCCTTCAGCGTGCCGAGCGAGACATAGGCGCTGGCCTTGACCTCGTCGGAGGTCGCAACGCGGTCTTCCACCAGCCAGACCTCGAGATCCGGGCCGTTGGTGACGCGGAAATCCTCCAGCCGCAGAAGATAGGCGCCGCCGGCGGTGCGCAGGATCGTCGCCGTGCCCGAGCCGCGATGGCCGGCATCGGCATCGCGGAAAGTGCCGCGCGCCACGGCCACGGTTTCCAGCTCGGCCATCAGCGGTTCTTCCACTGGCCGGTCGTAAAGCAGCGGACCGAAGAGATAGAAGGCAACCCCGCCGCCGACAAAGCCGATGGCGAGGAAGAGGGCGGCGAAGAGAAGGCGCTTGATCATGCCAGAACCCTAGGGGAGGGGGCTCATTGAGAAAAGGGGCAAGTGAGCGCTTGGACGAATACAGGCCTGGATTCCCGGGTCGGGCCCGGGAATGACGGAGCTTTAATTGCCACCGACAGTGCTCTTGGCTGCCCCTGTCCGCACGTTGAGCGAGCGGTAGAGAGCGAACCGCAAGCTCCGGGACCAATAAAAATGTCATTCCCGCCCTTGTGGCGGGAATCCAGATGTGAAGCGAAAGGCCTGGCTTTTTGCTGAATCAGGATGCGATTGTGCCGCCTTCACCCAGCCGCGCGCCGGGCGCATTGGAGCGAACGATAGGATCACCTTCGCCCGCGTCTCGGCTTTCTCGGCTCCACACCCCTTGGCCGGGCCATGTCGCTGCCCGGTCCCATCTCGCCGAGCTCGGGCTTTTTCACCTTCGAGGGCAGGTTGGCGCGGTGGCCGAGAGGGCGTTCGCCGGCATAGCCGCCGGTGGCCTGATCGACGGCGGCCTGGCGGGCGAGCGGGTCGGAGGCCAGATAAAGATCGGTGTCCTTCAGCCGCTTGATCTCGTCGCGCAGGCGCGCGGCCTCCTCGAATTCCAGATTGGCGGCNNCGGCCTCGCGCATCTTCTTTTCCAGATCTTCCAGCGTCACGGCCATGTTGGCGCCGAAGGTCGCGCCGCTTTCGGCGAGACCCGCATCGACGCGCACATGGTCGCGTTCATAGACGCTGTCGAGAATGTCGGCGATCTTCGACTTGACGCTCTGCGGCGTGATGCCGTGTTCGGCGTTGTAGGCTTCCTGCTTCTCGCGTCGGCGGTCGGTCTCGGCCATCGCCCGTTCCATCGAGCCGGTGATGGTGTCGGCATAGAGGATGACCTTG
>JAGRKQ010000102.1:4168-4322 GCA_020442235.1 Hyphomicrobiaceae bacterium
CCTCGCGCAGGAGGTTGATGCCGATCAGCACGTCGAAGGCGCCAAGGCGCAGATCGCGGATGATCTCGATGCGCTCGACCGTGTCGATGTCGGAATGCATGTAGCGCACCCGCACGCCCTGTTCGTGCAGATACTCGGTGAGGTCCTCGGCCAT
>JAGRKQ010000006.1:0-136 GCA_020442235.1 Hyphomicrobiaceae bacterium
GAATCCGAGCGCTGCTCGGTGGTGCGCGATTTCTGTGGCCACGGCCTCGGGCGGCTGTTCCACGACGCGCCCAACATCCTGCATTACGGCCGGCGCGGCGAAGGGCTGGAACTGCGCCCCGGCATGATCTTCACCA
>JAGRKQ010000006.1:182-6596 GCA_020442235.1 Hyphomicrobiaceae bacterium
GGCTGGACCGCCGTCACCCGCGACCGGTCCCTGTCGGCCCAGTATGAGCACTCGATCGGCATCACCGAGACCGGCGCGGAAATCTTCACAGCCTCTCCCGCCGGGCGTTTTGCTCCGCCAACGCTGCGAACCGAAACCGTGAAGGCATGAACAACAAGGGCCTGTTCGATGCCGGCGGCCGCATCGAGCCGCCCGGGAGCGAAGCCGGCGACAAGCCGCACTTTCACGGCCATCGTGAAAGACTGCGCGAGCGTTTCCGCAAGGGCGGTCCGGATGCCCTGGCCGATTACGAGCTGCTGGAACTGCTTCTGTTCCGCACCATCCCGCGCCGTGACACCAAGGGGCTGGCCAAGGAGCTTCTCGCCCGTTTCGGCTCCTTCGCCGAGGTGCTTTCAGCCAATCCCGACCGCCTGACCGAGGTGAAGGGCATCAAGGCGCAAACTGCGACGGACCTTGCCCTTGTCCATGCCGCCTCGATCCGCCTGTTGCGCGACCGCATGCGCGACAAGCCGATCTTCTCATCGGGTTCCGCGGTTCTGGACTATTGCCGCTCGGCCATGGCCTTTGCCGAAAAAGAACAGTTCCGCATCCTCTTCCTCGACAAGAAGAACGCCCTGATCGCCGACGAGGTGCAGCAGACCGGCACCGTCGATCATACGCCCGTCTATCCGCGCGAAGTCATCAAGCGCGCGCTCGAACTGGGGTCCACGGCGATCATTCTGGTGCACAATCACCCCTCAGGCGATCCGACGCCGTCGCGCGCCGACATCGAGATGACCCGCACCATCGCCGATGCCGGCAAACCTCTCGGGGTGCTCGTTCACGACCACATCATCGTCGGCCGGCAGGGGCATGCAAGTTTCCGAACCCTGCGGCTGATTTGAGAAAAACTTCTGCACTGCACAAGCTTTAAGCTTGCCGGATGCTCCCTCGCTGGGCTTAGATTGGTCGCATGTGGGGAGTAAAAAAATGACCGCATTTGACGAAATGAGCGGTTTCGACGGAACGTTGCGCGCCCCGTACCGGGAAATCGGTCGCTGGCTGGAAAGCGTTCCACCCGAGCTTCTCTCCCAGCGGCGCGAGGAAGCGGAGATCCTGTTCCGGCGCGTCGGCATCACCTTCGCCGTTTATGGTGCGGAAGAAGCCGAAGAGCGCATCATTCCCTTCGACATCATTCCGCGCATCATGGCTGCCGCCGAATGGGAACGGCTTTCGGAAGGCCTGCGCCAGCGCGTCAAGACGCTCAACATGTTCCTGGCCGACGTCTACGGGTCGGGCGAGGCGATCAAGGCCGGCGTGATCCCGGCCGAACTGGTCTTCGAGAACCCGTATTATCGTCCCGAAATGGCAGGCGTGCGCCTGCCGCACGACATCTGGGTGCCGATCGCCGGCATCGACATGGTGCGCACCGACGCCAATGAATTCTTCGTGCTGGAGGACAATGCCCGCACGCCGTCCGGTGTTTCCTACATGCTGGAAAACCGCGAGGTGATGATGCGCCTCTTCCCGGATGTGTGCGCCGATCACGCGATCCTTCCCGTGGAAAGCTATCCCGACGAGCTTCTGGCAACCCTGCGCACGCTGGCGCCGCGTTCCGCGCCGGGCGAGCCGGTCTGCGCGCTTCTGACGCCCGGCCCCTTCAACAGCGCCTATTACGAGCACTCTTTCCTTGCCGACAAGATGGGCGTGGAACTGGTGGAAGGAAACGACCTCTTCGTCAGCGAGGACGTCGTCTACATGCGCACCACGCAAGGGCCGCAACGCGTCGATGTCATCTATCGCCGCCTCGACGACGATTTCCTCGATCCGCTCGCCTTCCGGCCGGATTCGTCGCTGGGCGTTCCGGGCCTCGTCAACGCCTATCGCGCCGGCAACGTCACCCTCGCCAACGCCATCGGCACCGGCGTTGCCGACGACAAGGCCGTCTACAGCTACATGCCGGAACTGACGCGCTTCTATCTCGGCGAAGAGGCCATCCTGAAGAACGTGCCGACCTGGCGCTGCCGCGAACCGGAAGCGCTGAAATATGTCCTCGACCATCTGCCTGAACTGGTGGTCAAGGAGGTCGCCGGCTCGGGCGGTTACGGCATGCTGGTCGGCCCGCATGCCGACAAGGAAACGATCGAGACCTTCCGCAAGAAGCTTCAGCACGATCCGGACGATTTCATCGCCCAGCCGACGCTGGCGCTCTCCACCTGCCCGACCTTTACCGATAAGGGCGTCGCCCCGCGCCATGTCGACCTCAGGCCCTTTGTCCTTTCCGGCGCCGACGGCGTGCGCATCGTGCCCGGTGGCCTCACCCGCGTGGCGCTGAAGGAAGGCTCCCTGGTGGTCAACTCCAGCCAGGGCGGCGGAACCAAGGACACCTGGGTTCTGGCGCAATGACCGACGCCGCCATCAGGAACAGCACGACAACAACGACCGCAAAGGGGATGCTGCGATGCTGAGCCGGACCGCCGAAAGCCTCTTCTGGCTCGCCCGCTACATGGAGCGCGCCGAGAACACGGCCCGTCTTCTGGAAGCGGCCGCACGCCTTTCCGCCCTGCCGTCCTCCTCCACCGGCCCCGGCCAGCCGGCGAGCGAATGGGAATCGGCCATCCTGGCCTGTGGCCTTGAAGGTCCCTTTTACGCCATCCACGAGGAGGCAACCGCCCGCAACGTCGTCGACTTCCTCGCCTTCTCGCTCGACAACCCCTCCTCCATCCGGTCCTGCCTGGAAATTGGGCGGGCCAATGCCCGTTCCGTGCGCACCGCCCTGACGCTGGAGATGTGGGAGGCGATCAACTCCGCCTGGCTGGAACTGAAACGCTTCCGCACGGTCGGGCATTCGCGCCCCGAACTGATGGAGTTCATCAACTTCGTGAAGCGCTCGGCGCTGCTGCTCGACGGCCTTGCCTACCGCACCATGCTGCGCACCGATTCCTTCGCCTTCTACCGGATCGGCACCTATCTGGAGCGCGCCGACGCCACCGGCCGCATCCTCGATGTGAAATATCACGTGCTCCTGCCCAAGGACGCTCCTGTCGGCGGCGGTCTCGATTATTTCCAGTGGTCGTCGATCCTGCGTTCGGTCTCGGCACTGACCGCCTATCACTGGGTCTACAAGGAAAGCCTCAAGCCCTGGCTGGTCGCCGATCTTCTGATCCTGCGCGAGGAAATGCCCCGCTCGCTCGCCTCCTGCTATGCCAATCTGGTGCGCTATCTCGACGATCTCGCGCGCTATTACGGGCGCCAGGGACAGGCGCAGCGCAAGGCACGCGACACCCACGCCCTGTTGCGCAACCGCTCCATCGACGCTGTCTTTTCCGAAGGCCTGCACGAGTTCGTGGAAGGCTTCATCGGCGAGAACAATCTGCTCGGCAACGCCATCACCGAACAGTATCTGGTCTGAGATGCGCATTACCGTCCGCCATCGCATCACCATCGCCTTCGAGCCGCCCGCAACCGGCGTGGTCGCGACGCTGCGCCTGTCACCGCGCGACCATACGGGCCAGTATGTCTGCCGCTGGCAGATCGACCTCGACGACACCGCCCGCCTCGTCGCCAGCCAGGACGCTTTCGGCAACCTGATCCATGGCTATTCGCGCGATGGCGCCATGGATTCGCTCACCGTGATCGCCCATGGCGAGGTCGAGGTGGAGGACACCGTCGGCGTGCTGCGCGGCACGGTGGAAAAGCTGCCGCTGGCCATCTATCTGCGCGAAACGCATGCCTGCCAGGCCAGCGATGGTGACCGGGCACAGGCCGAAGCCCTCGTCGACAAGGCGAAAACCAATCGCCTCGATGCGCTGCACGAACTCATGACCATCACCCATGAGGCACAGGAGCCGCACGAGGAAGACCTGGAAATCTCTGCACAGACGCAAAGCCTGGCTTTCGGGACAAAACCCGATGAACTTTTCCGCGCCTGCCGCTTTGTCGCCGCGGCCCGGCACCTGCGCATTCCGGCCCGCTTCGTCTCCGGCTATCGGCTTCTTCCCGACGAAGCTGAAGGGCGTTTCCACATCTGGGCGGAAGCCTTTGTTCCCGATTACGGCTGGATCGCCTTCGATCCCGAACTCGGCGCCTGTCCGAACGACCGCCACATCCGCGTTGCCATCGGCCTCGATCCGCTGGCCGTCGCTCCGCATCGCTTCGCGCCGCGCGGTTTCTGCGCCTCCGAGGTCGACGAAATGGTCACCGTCCTGCCCGCAGATTGACCGGCCAGCAGCGCTTTTGCCGCTTTTGCACCGCACCGTGACCGGCTAGTGTGCACAGCACCTGCGGTTCATCTGGAAACACCTGCCATGACCTATTGCGTTGGGGTCCTCGTCCAGGAGGGCCTTGTGCTGATCGCCGACACCCGCACCAATGCGGGCATCGACAATGTCGCCATCTACAAGAAGCTGCATGTCTTCGAGCAGCCGGGTGAGCGCATCGTGGCGCTGGCAACCGCAGGGAATCTGGCCATATCGCAGGCCGTCGTTTCGCTGATGACAGATGGCTGGGAGAACCCGGACACCGGGCACGTCGAGACGATCTACGACCATCCGACGATGTTCAAGACGGCGCAATATGTCGGCCGGTCGATCCGCGAGGTCTATCGCATCGACGGCAAGAATCTGGAACAGAGCGCCGGCAGTTTCGACGTGGCCATGCTGCTCGCCGGACAGGTGGCGGGCGGACGGCTGCGGTTGTTCATGGTCTATTCGGCCGGCAATTTCATCGAGGCCGCCGAGGATACGCCTTTCCTTCAGATCGGCGAGCACAAATACGGCAAGCCGATCCTCGACCGCGCCATCAAGTTCACAACACCGATCCCCGACGCCTTCAAGATCTCGCTGATCTCGATGGATTCCACCATGCGGTCCAATCTCGGCGTCGGCATGCCGATTGATGCGCTGACCATCCGCCGCGATTCCCTCGAACGCGACATCCATGTGCGCATCGAACCGGGCGAGCCCTATTTCCACGACCTGCGCGAGCGCTGGTCGGCGGCCCTGCGCGCGGCGCATACGGCAATCCCCGTCCCGCCCTATCACGGCAAGGAACCGCTCTAGGCGCGACCTCTTGCGGCCTTTAGTGCAGCGACAGGGTGGACAGCGCGTTGCGCCACTCGCCGGGACCGATCAGCTTTCGGTGCGCCACCTCGATGGAGTGCAGGCGCGCCTCGATGCTTTCCTTCCAGAAGCCGATGAACTTGCGGATAGCCGGAAATTCCGGCGCAAGATCATAGGTCTGCCAGATAAAGGTTTGCAGCAGGCCCGGATGATCGGGCATGTGATAGAGAATGTGGGCCGTGGCAAGGCTGTATCCTTGCAGCTGACGCTCCAGCTCGCTCGGCTCGTATGTCGTTCCCATGAAGACCTCCATGCGTGGTGCATCGGCACCGCCGGTGTAGGCCCCCCTTGCAAAGCTCCTCGACAAAAAGTGTCCGGCCAAACGGGTTAACGACCGCTGAAGCGGTTTGGTCATCCAATTGTCCCAAAATATCGAACAAAATGTCCGCGATGCACGGCTCGATCCGCGGCGCCTCCCGAAGCTATGTGGACGGCAACGGTCGCAGGACCGCCACGCAATCCCGTCTTACCGGAGTTCTTCGATGACCGCTTATGCCGCCTACCTCGCCCCGATCGGGCGCGTCCTTCTCGCCTTCATCTTCATTCTTGCCGGTGTCCAGAAGATCACCGGTTATGCCGGCACCGCCGGCTACATGGAGGCCTTTGGCGTTCCCGGCATCCTGTTGCCGCTCGTCATCGCCACCGAACTCGGCCTTGGCCTGATGCTGGCCGTCGGCTTCAAGGCCCGCCTTGCCGCGCTCGGTCTTGCCGGCTTTTCGCTGATCGCCGGCCTTCTGTTTCACTTCAACCCTGCCGATCAGATGCAGACGATCCTGCTCCTCAAGAACATCGCGATTGCCGGCGGCCTCCTGACGGTTGTCGCCCATGGACCAGGCATCCTGGCGCTCGACAACAACACCTCCCGCAGCCTGGCGACCGCCTGAAGCCACTCGCCGGCATCTTCCAGGAAACCGGGGCAGA
This sequence comes from Hyphomicrobiaceae bacterium, assembly GCA_020442235.1. GTDB lineage: Bacteria > Pseudomonadota > Alphaproteobacteria > Rhizobiales > MH13 > JAGRKQ01. The sequence goes on from JAGRKQ010000006.1 coordinate 6,203, forward strand.
AAGCCCCGGTTTTTCTTTTGCGCCATCGACTTGGCCGGCCGATGCGATTCTGAATCGCAATCTCAGCGCCTTGAATCCTTTTGCCAAGAAGCCGAATCCGCAACCGAGAAAAACCCGCCAGCCCCTTGCCGAGATTCACGAAACGCCCCTGCTGACAGCCCCCGCAAACTCGCGCTAGGCTTCCGCTCCAATCAGGCCATCAAGAGCCGGACCACGGAGGATGAACGCGCCTTGCCAGACCGCACGCCCCTGCCGGCATCCATCGACGCAACGCTCCAGCAGCTCAACGGCGCCGATTATGTCGCCGACCGCGCACTGGCGACGGTGGTGTTCCTGTCGCTGCGCATGCAAAAACCGCTGTTTCTGGAAGGCGAGGCCGGCGTCGGCAAGACCG
>JAGRKQ010000006.1:6686-7367 GCA_020442235.1 Hyphomicrobiaceae bacterium
GAACTATGCCGCCCAGATGATCGAGATCCGACTCGCCGAAGCCGGCGGCACGGTCGATCGCAACGCCCTGGCCCGCGACGTCTTTTCCGAACGCTTCCTCTTGCGCCGGCCGCTTCTGGAAGCGCTGGCCGACCATCCCTCCGGCCCGCCGGTCCTTCTGATCGACGAACTGGACCGCGCCGACGAAGCCTTCGAGGCCTTCCTTCTGGAATTGCTCGCCGATGCCCAGGTGACCATCCCCGAGATTGGCACTGTAAAAGCGAACGAACCGCCCATCGTTCTCATCACCACCAACCGCACCCGCGAGATCCATGACGCGCTGAAACGGCGCTGCCTCTATCACTGGGTCGACTATCCGGACGCGGCTCGGGAACTGGAAATCCTCGCGCGCAAGGTGCCCGGCGCCGGCGACAGGCTGGCACGCGAGATCGTCGCCTTCGTGCAGGCGCTGCGGCAGGAAGACCTCTTCAAGGCACCCGGCGTTGCCGAAACCCTCGACTGGGCCACCGCGCTGACCGAACTCGACGTCATCGCCCTCGATCCGGAAACGATCTCCGACACCATCGGCGCCCTGTTGAAATATCAGGACGACATCGCCCGCCTCTCCGGCTCCGAAACGCACCGGATTCTGGAGACGATCCGCAGCGAGGCCGGATGAGCGAAAACGCCTCGCACCCGAGC
>JAGRKQ010000006.1:7476-19198 GCA_020442235.1 Hyphomicrobiaceae bacterium
GCCGTCGAGGCCGCCGGGATCGGCCGGCGCGAAGACGTCTACTGGGCTCTTCACGCCGTCTTCGTCACCCGCCACGACCAGAGCCCGGTCTTTCACCAGGCCTTCGATCTTTACTGGCGCTCGCGCGATCTGGTCGAGCGGCTGTTGCAGATTCTTTCCCCCGTCGCCCCGCCGCGCACGCCGCAGGAACCGCCGAAAAGCGGCGCGCGCCGCGTCAGCGACGCCATGCGCGATCAGGCGCCGGCAAGCGCGCCCAAGGCCATGGAAGAGGTCGAGATCGACGCCCGCCTGACGATGTCGGAGCGCGAAATCCTCAAGGCGAAGGACTTCCAGCAGATGACTGCGGAAGAACTCGCCCTGGCGCGCAAGGCCCTGCGCAGGCTCGCCCTGCCACAGGATCGCGTTCCAGTGCGCCGCACGAAAAGCGCCAGCACGGGCCGGATCGATCCGCGCCGCACCATGCGTCAGTCGATGCGCGCCGGAGGACAGATGATCCGCCTCGCCATGAAGGAACCGCGCCTCGAACACCCGCCGGTGGTCGCGCTTCTCGACATTTCCGGTTCCATGGCGACCTATTCGCGGCTTTTCCTGCATTTTCTCCATGCGCTCGGTGAAACGCGGCGCGTCTCGGCCTTCACCTTCGGCACACGGCTCACAAACATCACCCGCGCGCTGCGCCACCGCGATCCCGACGATGCCCTGGCCGAATGCGGAACCATGGCACGCGACTGGTCCGGCGGCACGCGCATCGGTGCCTCCCTGGAGCGCTTCAACCGCGACTGGTCGCGGCGGGTGCTTTCCGGCAATCCGCTCGTGCTTCTCGTCACCGACGGGCTGGAACGCGACGAAGGCGATCTATTGGCAAAGGAGGCCGACCGTCTCCAGCGCTCCTGCCGGCGGCTCGTCTGGCTCAATCCGCTGCTCGGCTATGAGGGGTTCGAGGCGAAGGCGCGCGGCATCAAGGCGCTCTTGCCGCATGTCGATGAATTCCGTTCGTCCCATTCGCTCGGTGCCATCGAGGATCTGTGCGCCGCCCTTGCCGCAAGGCCCACGCGCGCCAGAATGATCAGACCGGCAGCAAGGGAGCATGCGGCATGACCGACACCGGGAAAGACCCGCTCGACACCGCCCAGCGCTGGGCCGAAGACGGACGCAGGATTGCGCTCGCCACCGTCATCGAAACCTGGGGCTCGGCACCGCGCGGCGTTGGCAGTCATCTTGTCATCGACAGCGAAGGCCAGTTCGAGGGCTCGGTTTCCGGCGGCTGCGTGGAAGGCGCGGTCATCACCGAAGCGCTCGACGTCATCGCCGACGGCAAGCCGCGGATTGTGGAATTCGGTGTCGCCGACGAGACCGCCTGGCGGGTTGGCCTCTCCTGCGGCGGCACGATCCGCATCCTCGTCGAGCCTGTGGCCTGAGAGGCTGCGATGCGCCTGTCCACCCTCAAGGCTCTCAATCAGGAACGCGCCGCACGCCGCGCCGCTGTCCTTGTCACCGAACTCTCCGGAGTGGAACCGGAGCGCCTCGTCCGGGCCGGCGAGAGCGCCGACAACCCCGCCCTTGATGCCGAGATCGCCCTGCGCCTGCGCACCGGAAAGTCGGGCCGCGTCGAGATTGCCGGCCAGTCCTTCTTTCTGACGGTCAAGGTGCCGCCGCCGCGTCTGGTGGTGATCGGCGCGGTGCATATTTCGCAGGCGCTGGCGCCGATGGCGCTGGCAAGCGGCTTCGACGTGACGATCATCGATCCGCGCACCGCCTTTGCAACACCGGAACGCTTTGCCGGCCTCGATCTGCGCCCCGTCTGGCCCGAAGACGTGGATCTGGCCGCGCTGCTCGATCCTTACACGGCCCTTGCCGCCCTCACCCACGATCCGAAGATCGACGACACGCCCCTGAAGGCCGCCCTGGAAGCGGGCTGCTTCTATGTCGGCGCGCTTGGCAGCCGCAAGACGCATGGCCGCCGGCTGGACCGGCTTGCGGCAAGCGGGATTTCCGACAAGGCGCTGGCCCGCATCGACGCCCCGATCGGCCTTGATATCGGTGCAAGCAATCCGGCCGAAATCGCCGTATCCGTTCTGGCCGCGATCATTCTGGCGCTGCGCGGCGCCAAGGGAGGCTGAAACATGTGGTTCGGCGCGCTTCCTCTCGATGGCCCCGACGAAACGCTTCTCGGCGCGCGCCTGGCCCATTCAGAACGCGCCGGCGAGGCCCTCTTCCGCAAGGGCGCGGAGATCGACGCCGCGTTGCTGGCCGCCTTGAGACAGGCCGGCCTTGCCGACATCACGGTCTTTCGCATCGAAGCCGACGACATCGGCGAGGATGACGCCGCCGCACGCATCGCCGCGCTGTTGCAGAGCGATGGGCTCGCCGTGGAAACCGCAGCCACCGGCCGCACCAATCTCGTTGCCGAAGCGGACGGCCTCCTGGACGTCGACAAGGCGGCCATAGACGCCCTCAACCGCATCGACCCGGCCATCACCCTCGCGACCCGCCTGCCCATGAGCCCTGTGCGCGCCGGTCAGCTCGTCGCTACGGTCAAGATCATCCCCTATGCCGTCGACAGCCTGTCCGTCGCGCTGGCCGAAAAGGCGCTGCGAACCGCTTCGCCCCTCGCCCTTCATGCTTTCGCGCCGCTGCGGGCCGCGCTGGTCCAGACCACGCATGGAACCGTCAAGACCTCCGTTCTCGACAAGACCGCGCGGGTAACGCGGGAGCGGCTTGAGGCTCTGGGCGGCACGCTCGCCAGCGAACATCGCTGCGCCCATGACGGCCCGGTCCTCTGCGAAACCCTCGCGGCCCTCGACCCTGGCGCAAGCGATCTCGTTCTTGTCTTCGGCGCCAGTGCGGTCGCCGATGAGAACGATGTGATCCCCGCCGCGATCCGGGCCATCGGCGGAACGGTGCAGCATGTCGGCATGCCGGTCGATCCGGGCAATCTTCTGGTTCTTGGCGCCTTAAGGGAGAAGCCGGTGATCGGCGCGCCGGGCTGCGCCAGAAGCATCCGGGCGAACGGGCTCGATCTTGTGCTCCAGCGCCTTGCCGGCGGCCTGCCCGTCACCGCCGAAAGCCTGACGGGCATGGGCGTCGGCGGACTTCTGGAGGAAATCGTCACCCGCCCGCAGCCGCGCCGCGCCCCGGCCAATCGCGCCGGCGGCATCGTCAGCGCCGTTCTGCTCGCGGCGGGCTCTTCCCAGCGCATGGGCACCGTCAACAAGCTCCTGACGACGCTCGACGGCATCCCGATGGTGCGTCACGCCGCACGCGCCGCACTGGACGGCGGTGCGGATGAAGTGGTGGTGGTCACCGGCCATGACGCCCTCGCCATCAAGGCTGCGCTCGGCGATCTGCCGGTGCGCTTTGCCCACAACGACCGTCACGCGGAGGGTATGGGAACCTCGCTTGCCTGCGGCACGGCGGCCGCAGACCCGCAGGCTTGCGCTCTTCTGGTGCTGCTTGGCGACATGCCGGCGATCGATGGAGGAACCGTGCACAAGCTGATCATGGCGCACGACCCGCAGGCCGGCGCCACCATCATCGCCGCGGCGCATGACGGAAAGCGCGGAAACCCTGTCCTCTTCGACCGCCGTTATCGCCCGGAACTGGAAGCCCTTGGAGGCGATCAAGGTGCCCGCGCCCTCATCGCTGCTCACCCGGAAGCACTGCGTGAAGTCGAGATCGGCCCCGAGGCCTTTGCGGACATCGACACGCCTGCCGCGCTTCAGACCGCCGGCGGGCGCATATCTGACATCTGATTAACCGCCTGTATAGTTTTGCCTGCAAAGTTGATGTCGGGGGAGGGTCGCTTTACGGAGGCCTCGCATGTATCTGTTTCGTCTGACCTATTACAGCCGGAATGTGATCAAGAGCCTCGATTCCTCGGTTGGCAAGGAAATCAAGGCGATACTCGACGCATCTTCGCGCAACAATCCGCCCGCGGGCATCACCGGCGCCCTGATCTTCAACGACCAGTATTTTGCGCAGGTTCTGGAAGGCGATCGCAAGTCGGTCACCTCGACCTTCACCCGCATCGCCCGCGACCCGCGTCATTCCGACATCGTGATCCTTCACGCCCGCCCCATCGACATGCGGGCGCATGACGGCTGGGCCATGGCCTATTGCGGCCATTCGGAGATCGTCGATCCGCTTTATCTGAAATACGGCACCGCCATCGGCTTCAACCCGGCCAAGATGACCGCGGAAAATCTGGAAGCCTTCATCGGCGATCTGGTGAAGACGGAGGCGCGCGTTGCCAGCAGCTCTCCACTGGAACCTGCCGGCCCGCGCATACCCGCCTACACGCGGGTGTGACCGCTTGCCCCTTTGAGCCGTCCCGCTTCCCGTCTAAATAGGCGGGAAAAGGAGACCAACTCTTGGTCGATATCGCCCTGCCCACGGTCTTTCTGGCCGGTGTCCTGTCCTTCCTGTCGCCCTGCGTCCTGCCGCTGGTGCCGGGTTACCTCACCTATCTCACCGGTGCCACGCTGGACGAGCTCTCCGAAGGCGAGGATGCGCGCCTGACGCGGCGCGCGCTGACGCAGGCGGCCTTCTTCGTTCTCGGCATCGGCTCGGTCTTCGTCGCCCTCGGCGCTGGTGCCAGTCAGATCAGCCTGGCGCTGCGCCAGTGGACCGGCCCGCTGTCGATCGCCGCCGGCATCCTCATCATCGTCATGGGGTTGCATTTTCTCGGCCTCATCCGCATCGGCTTCCTGATGCGGCAGTTGCGGCTGGAAGCACCGGACAAGACCACCGGACCGCTCTCCGCCTGGCTCATGGGGGCGGCCTTCGGTTTCGGCTGGACGCCCTGCATCGGCCCGGTGCTGGGTGCCGTCCTCGGCATTGCCGGAACGCGCGACAGCGTTCTGGAGGGGGCGGGACTGCTCGCCCTCTACGCCGCCGGCATGGGCCTTCCCTTTCTGCTCGCCGCCTTTGCGGTCGGCCATTTCACCCGCTTCCTCAGCGGCTTCCGCCGACATCTGCAAACGGTGGAACGGATCACCGGGGCGCTTCTGGTTCTGGTCGGCGTCGGCTTTCTGCTGGGGCTGCACACCCGCCTTGCCAACATCCTGCTCGACGCCTTCCCCGGTCTCGTCAGTCTGACGTGACGCGGACGGGAACGCCGTCCTGCCAGCGATAGAGCACCGGGCGCAGTCCTTCCGTCTCGCCAGCGGAGGAAAAACGCACCGGACCGATGATGGTCGCGAACGCCTCTTCGGTCAGCCTCAATGGCCCCTCGGCAGCAAGGGCAGCAGCGGCGATCTCGGTGGCCGCATAAGCCGCCAGAACGTATCCGAGCGCCGGTTCCTCCGCTTCCAGTTCGGCAAGCCGCTCCGGCTCTGCCTGTTCGCGCAGAAAGCTGCGGGCGAGGAAATAGACCCCGTTCGCCGCCTCTTCGGCCAGAAGCGGGTATTCCGGGCTGGAAAGACTCTCGGCCCCGATCAGCACCGCCCCGTCGCCAAGCCGGGTCCTCAGGACCGCCGTCAGCGCCGCAAGGTCGGCATGCCCGCCGAGCAGAAAGACAAGTCGAGGCGCTTCAGCCTCCGCACGCGCTGCCGCCCGGCGAAGACCCGCTTCATCCGGCTCGAAGATCTCCCGGTGCGCAGGCGGGCGCCCGGCAGCGTCAAGGGCCTCGGCAAGGCTTTCCGACAGCGCTTCTCCGGAAAGACCCGCTGCGGCTAGAACCACCACCGGCCCCTGCGGCGCCAGCGTGAGGCCGGCCTCGGCCAGCGCCTGCGGCATCGCACGATCCGGAACGGCAAGCCGGAACACGGCCCGCCCGCCGCGCCCCTCCGCTGTCAACCGTTCATCGGTGATCGCCGGGGTGATGAGAACGCGGCCGGACGCATCCAGAACATCGAGAGCGGCAAGGCCGGCGCGCCAGCACACACCGCCGACCGCGATGGCGACATTCGCGCCGATCAGCCGGTTGGCTGCATCCCGCCCGCCGCTTTCGCTGCACTGGTCGTCTTCGATGACAAGCTGAATGCCGCTGCCGGAAAGCGCGGCCTCCGCGCCGCGTCGAAGCTGTTCGCCAAAGGCCGAAAACGGCCCGGAGAGCGGCGCCAGAAGACCGATGCGTTGCCCGCCATCCTGCGCCATGACCGTTTTGAGACCGCCCGCCAAAAGGATGGCAGCCAGGATCAGCGCTTTCGCCCTTCCCGCACCCGACACCGCATTCTCCTCATGTTGCCCGGCAACAGTCCTAACCGGCACGCCCTTCTCCAACAAGAAAGCCCGCGCGGATCGCTCCGCGCGGGCTCCGGTCAGACGCTTCTTGGCGCCGGACGATTACTGCAGCTGGCCGTAAGAACCGGCATGCCAGTTGTAGAACACATAGTCGCGTTCCGGCGTGCGGACCGGGTCGCCATTCTCGTCGAAGGAGAATTCGCCGAGAACGGTCGGGAAGGTCCCGCCGGAAATCGCCGCGGCCACGGCTTCATAGTCGGTGGAACCGGCAGCCTCGACAGCCTGCGCCCAGACCTGGATCGCGGCGTAGGTGTAGAGGACATAGCCTTCCGGATCGACGCCATCGGCGGTGAAGCGCGCGACGAGGTCGGCCGCGGCCGGGTTGGCGCGCGGATCCGGCGAGAAGGTCATCAGCGTGCCTTCGCCGGCATCGCCGGTGATCGCCCAGTACTCGTTGGTGACGAGCGCGTCACCCGAGATGAGGACCGTGTCCATGCCCTGCTCGCGCATCTGACGCACGATCAGGCCTGCCTCGGTGTGGTAGCCGCCGAGATAGACGATGTCGATGTTCTCCGCCTTCATGCGCGACACGATGGCGTTGTAGTCCTGCTCGCCGGCGGTGATCGCCTCGAACATGACTTCGGTCTTGCCGGCAGCGTTGTAGGCCGCCTGGGTTTCCACGGCGAGACCCTGGCCATAGGCCGTCTTGTCGTGAAGGATCGCAACGCGCGCATCCGGGTAGGTTTCGGCGATGTAGGTGCCGGCAACCGCGCCCTGCTGGTCGTCACGGCCGCAGACGCGGAAGACGCCGGGTCCCGGACGCTCGTCGGTCAGCGCCGGATTGGTCGAAGCCGGCGAAATCTGGACGATGCCTTCTTCCGAATAGACCGCGGACGCCGGGATCGACGAACCGGAGCAGAAATGCCCGGCGACGAACACCACGCCCTGTGCGGCGAACTGGTTGGCAACCGAAACGGCCTGGCGCGGGTCGCAGGCGTCGTCGCCGACTTCCAGCGTCAGCTGCTCGCCGAGGACACCGCCGGCGGCATTGATGTCGCGAACGGCGGCTTCCGCACCGGCGCGCATCTGCTCGCCGAAGGACGCGTACTGGCCGGTCATCGGGCCGGCCGTTGCGATGGCGATCTCGGCCTGCGCGGCACCGCTCATGCCAAGGCCAAACGCCATCACGCTGGCCATCAGAACCTTCTTCATGCTGAACTCCCCTGCATTCTCTCGTGGGTAGGCTGACCCGCTTGCCGATCCGGCAAATCGCAAGGTCACCGGGGATGATTGTGCACGGATTGAAGGCAAGAGTAAGGGGGTCTACGCATATTTTCCCGCATTCCCGCACGGCTTGACGGGGAATATCCGGACCCACTGAGATGATCAGGCTCAGCCGTTCCGGCTCAGGAAACGATACTGGGTCGCCATCTGCTGCGACCGGCGCAGCTTGAAGCCCAGCGTCGTGAAGACCAGAAGCACCGCAAGGTCGACCAGCAGCGAAACCGGCGAGAGCAGTTCGTCACCGGCCAGCGCAAAATGGAAGAACCGCGTCGCCAGCGCCAGAAGCACCATATAGAAGGCCGCCTGCGCGAAGGGGCGCCATGTTCCTGCAACCGCCCGCCCCGTCGCATAGGCGGCGAGCGCCGACAGGACGGCAATGATCAGCGATCCGGCGGAAAAGAGATGTGCCACGGCGTCCATGCGTTTTCCCTTCAGTGCCGTCCGCCTTCGAGATAGGCCGCCCGGACCTCCTCGCGCGACAAAAGGTCCTTGCCCGTTCCGCTCATCGTGATCTCGCCATTGACCATGACATAGCCGCGATGGGCGAGCTTCAGGGCGTGATAGGCGTTCTGCTCGACAAGGAAGACGGTCATCCCCTCTTGCGCATTGAGATCCTTGATGACGTCGAAGATCTGCTTGACCACCAGAGGCGCAAGACCCAGCGAAGGCTCGTCGAGAAGCAGCAGCTTGGGCCGGCTCATCAGCGCGCGGGCAATCGCCAGCATCTGCTGTTCGCCGCCCGACAGCGTGCCGCCACGCTGTTCCAGACGCTCCTTGAGCCGCGGGAAGAGCGTGCAGACGCGCTCCAGATCCTTGTTGAAATGCGCCGGGTCCGTCACCACCGCGCCCATCTGGAGATTTTCCAGCACCGTCATGCGCGGAAAGATGCGCCGCCCTTCCGGCGACTGCGCGATCGACAGGCGCATGATCTCATGCGTCGGCATGCGGGTGATGTCGCAGCCCTCGTAGCGGATCTCGCCCTCACGCGCCTGCGGATTGCCGCAGATGGTCATCATCAGTGTGGATTTGCCGGCGCCATTGGCGCCGATCAGCGTGACGATCTCGCCGGCGAACACCTCGATGTCGACGCCCTTCAGCGCCATGATGTTCCCGTAGAATGTCTTCACACCTTTGGCCGACAGAAGCGGCTCTCTTGCCGTCTCGCTCATCGGCCGACCTCCCCTTCCACCTGATCGACCTCTTCGTCGTCGACGCCGAGATAGGCGGCGATCACCTTCGGATCGTTCTTCACCTCTTCCGGCGTGCCGTCGGAAATCTTGCGGCCATAGTCGAGCACGACGACATGGTCGGAGATCTGCATCACCACCGACATGTCGTGCTCGATCAGAAGCACCGAGGTCTTGTGCTCGTCGCGGATGTCGCGAAGCAGCTGGTTGAGTTCGGCCGACTCGCGCGGGTTGAGGCCGGCGGCCGGTTCATCGAGACACAGAAGCACCGGATCGGTGCACATGGCGCGCGCGATCTCCAGCCGCCGCTGCGCGCCATAGGGCAGATCGCCCGCCGGGTCGTCGGCCCGGTCGATGAGATTGATCCGCTCCAGCCAGTGCTTGGCCTTGTCGATGGACGCTTTTTCCGAACGCCGGAAACCGGGCAGGCCGAGAAGACCGCCAACCGTCATCAGCGAGGCACGCATCAGCGCGTTGTGCTGGGCAACCATCAGGTTTTCCAGGACCGTCATGCCGCCGAACAGGCGGATGTTCTGGAAGGTGCGCGCGACATGCGCCACGGCGCAGACCTCGTTTTCCGGCATGCGTTCCAGAAGATAGAGCGCGCCACGCTCCTGCTTCAGCCAGCGCCGGCCGGTGCGCGTCAGGCTTTCGGTCTCCTGAAGCACGTCCGGTGCGCCCGTGTGCAGAAGGATGCGCCCCTCGGTTGGCTTGTAGAAGCCGGTGATGCAGTTGAAGACCGTGGTCTTGCCGGCGCCGTTCGGGCCGATCAGCGCGGTGATGTCGCCGCGCCCAGCCGCAAAGGACAGATCGTCGATCGCCGTCAGGCCGCCGAAGCGCATGGTCAGGTGCTCGATGCGCAGCACCGGATCGTCTTGCCAGCGCATGATCAGTGCCCCTCCCCTTGCGCGACAAGATCGGCCGAGACCGCCTTTCGCTCCTTCAGGAAGACGCTGGGATGGCGCGTGGAGACGAGCCCGCGCGGTCGCCAGACCATGATCACCACCATCAGAAGACCGAAGATCAGCATGCGGTATTCTTCCGCCTGCCGGAACACTTCAAAGCCGCCGATCATCACGGTTGCGGCCAGCACCACGCCGATCTGCGAGCCGAGCCCGCCGAGAACGACGATGGCAAGGATGATCGCGGATTCGATGAAGGTGAAGCTCTCCGGGGAGATGAAGCCCTGGCGGGTGGCGAAGAACGCCCCGGCAAAGCCGCCGAACATCGCCCCGATGGAGAAGGCCGTCAGCTTGGTGTTGGTGGTGTTGATGCCGAGCGAACGGCAGGCAATCTCATCCTCGCGCAGCGCCTCCCAGGCCCGCCCGATGGGCAGGCGGCGCAGGCGCATGGTGACAAAATTGGTCAGAAGCGCCAGCGCCAGAATGACATAGTAGAGAAAGATGATGCGGTGGATGGAGGCATAGTCGAGGCCGAAGAAATCCGCGAACCCGCCCTCGCCGCGCGTAAAATCGATGCCGAAGAAGGTCGGGCGCGGGATGCGGTTGATGCCGTCCGGCCCGCCGGTGAAGTCCTTCCAGTTGAGAAGCACCACGCGGATGATCTCGCCGAAGGCCAGCGTCACGATGGCAAGATAGTCGCCCCGAAGACGCAGCACCGGGAAGCCGAGAATGACGCCCCAGAAGGCGGCGAGAATGCCCGCCAGCGGCAGGCAGATCCAGAAGCCGAGATCGAAATTGGTCGACAGCAGCGCATAGGAATAGGCGCCGACGGCATAGAAGGCGACATAGCCGAGGTCGAGCAGCCCGGCGAGACCGACGACGATGTTGAGCCCCCAGCCCAGCATCACATAGGTGACGACGAGGATCGCAATATCGATGAGATAGCGCTCGCTGGAGGTAAAGAGCGCGCTGACGATGAAGGGCAGGAACAGGGCAAAGCCAAGAAGCGCGTAGCCGAGATAGGAGCCGATGCGTCCACCAGCCCCGCTCGGCATGGCGCCGCGCACTGATGCGCCGATCCGGTCGGCAAGGCGGGTGCCCTTTTCGCCCGACATCAGGAGGGCAAAGACGAACCGCATCGCCGCAGCGACGGCGGCAAGCGCCAGCACCGTGCCGAAGCGGGTGTTGAGAACGAGGCCCGAGGGCTCCTGAACGGTCTGAAGGCCGACCAGGGGCGTGAAGATCGCCAGCCCGATCAGGCCGGCGGCAAGCGCGTCCTTGGCCGCATGGGCAAGGCGCGAAGGCTGTGCGGGATGAGTGCCGGTCGTGCTCATGATGTCAGACCTTTTCCACTTCCGGACGGCCAAGAAGGCCGTAGGGCATGAAGATCAGCACGATGGCGAGGATCGAGAAGGCCGCGACATCCTTGTATTCGGGCGAGACATAACCGGACCAGAAGGTCTCGATCAGCCCGATCAGGATGCCGCCCAGCATGGCGCCCGGCAGCGAGCCGATGCCGCCCAGCACCGCGGCCGTGAAGGCCTTGATGCCGGCCAGGAATCCGATGAAGAAGTTGATGACGCCGTAGTAGAGCAGGAACATCAGGCCGGCGACGGCGGCCAGCGCCGCACCGATGATGAAGGTGATGGAGATCGTCCGGTCGACATTGATGCCGAGGAGCGAGGCCATCTTGCGGTCCTGTTCGCAGGAACGCTGCGCCCGCCCGAGCGGCGTCTTGGCGATCAGCCAGGTGAAGGCGCTCATCAGGATCAGCGTCGTCAGGATGATCAGGATCTGCATGTTGGAAATGGCGACGACGAAGCCGTCCGCCGAGGTCATCAGCGTGTAGCTGCCTTCGATCAGCGGCTGCAGCGGCTTGACGCGCGCGCCCTGCGCCACCTGCACGAAGTTCTGAAGAACGATCGACATGCCAATGGCGGTGATCAGCGGCGCCAGCCGGAACGATCCGCGCAGGGGCCGGTAGGCGAGCCGTTCCACCGTCCAGCCGACGACGGAAGAGAGCACCATCGCCGCCACCAGAACCAGAAGCAGCGCAAAGAGAATGACCAGAAAGCCGCTCGCCCCGGTGATGCCAAGCAGGATGATCCCGATCAGCGACACGAAGGCGCCGACCATGAACACATCGCCATGGGCGAAGTTGATCAT
>JAGRKQ010000103.1:0-9771 GCA_020442235.1 Hyphomicrobiaceae bacterium
CAGATCGAGCAGACCGCGAAGGACATCCTCGGCGACACCGGCCTGGAAGTCACCGTCAGCGGCTTCCCCGTCCTCCGCCTCGACATCGTCGACGTCCTGATCCACGACCAGATCGTCCTCAACACCGCGGGGGTGATCATCGGCATTATCATGAGCCTGATCGTCTTCCGCTCGGTGATCGCCTCCGTCATGACCGCCGTGCGGGCAATCATCGCCGGCGGCTCCGTCCTCGGGATGATCGGCCTTCTCGGCACGCAGATCACGGTGATGTCGAACGTCGTTCCGGCCCTGATCATGGTCCTCGGCTACGCCGATGCCATGCACCTGACCTTCGCCTGGCGACGATACCGGGCCGAGGGCGCCGACCCGAAGGAGGCGGCCCGGCTGGCCGAGGAGGAGGTCGGCGCGGCCTGCATCCTGACCGCGATCACCACCGCCCTCGCCTTCCTGTCGCTGACCCTCTCGGATGTCGAGATCGTCAGCCGCTTCGCCTGGATCGGGGCGATCGGCGCCGTGCTCGGCGGCATGCTGGTGCTTGCCGGCAATGAGGCCGGCCTCAAGGCCTTCGAGGCTTCGGTCCCCGTCATCGACAAGCGCTTCCCGATGCGGCTCGGCAATCATGCGGCCTTTCACACCGATCTTCAGGCACCGGTTGCGCAGGAAGGCCGGGATCGGCTGGAAGCCGGTCTTTTCGGCTCCCCGGCCCTTCCCCTCATCGACGGGCGCGGAGCGATCTGGTGGCCCAAGGCCAGCGATGCAGAAACCCTTCGCGCCTATACGCTGGGCCATCAGGTCACGCAGCCTTACGACTTCACCCGGGCCATGACGGTGGGCCTGCGGGAATTTGCCCCCGATGTCGTGATCGTCACCGGGCCCGGAACCACCCTCGGCGGAGCGGTCGCCCAGACAATGATCGCGGCCGGCTGGCGCGGGCTTTGCGACAAGACTGACTTTCAGCGCCGGCAGGAAGAGGCGCCGCTTCTCATCGCGATGGGCATGGAGGCGCAGCGCCCTCTGGCGACCGGAGCTTCAACGGCCTGAGGCCTCTTACTCCGGTTGGCAAATCTCGCCACGCATCATGGCCAGGCCCGTGCGCAGAAGCAGCGCGGCAACGATGACGCCCAGAAGCCCCAGAAGCGTCCAGCCGATCCCCTGATGCACGACCGACCCCGCCAGCGCGGCAAAGCGGAAGCTGGCGATCGCCATCGCGGCAACCGGGAACGACAGCGCCCAGAAGGACAGCGCAAAGGGCTGGCGCAGGAATGCAGGCGCCTGCGTCAGGACAAGGAGCGTGAACAGGTAGCCGCAATTGATCAGAAGCCGCGCCGTTGCGTCGAGCGCACCGCCCTGCAATTGCAGCCAGGCCAGAAAGCCGACGGCCGGCGGCGCGATCAGGATGACCAGCGTCGGCCGCAGCTTTCCGGGAAGCGGATCGTGGAAAACGAGGCGGTTGAAGACGAGCGTCAGCAGGATCAGCCAGAACAGCAGGCCGACGGAGAAGAAATACCAGCTGATCTCGACATGACCGAGCGGCACACCGGCCAGCGGGACGACCACATTGCCGACCGCCGGGATGAACCAGGCCGGCGACAGATGGCCGGGACCGAAAGCCCGATGCCCGATCCAGTTGGCCAGAACCGCAATCGTCAGGACGCCCTGCAAGGCTGCACCGGCGATCCAGACCGGGGCGGCAAGATCCGCATGCCCCTCGCGCAGGAAGGTGGCGCACAGAAGCAGCGAAATGCTGACCGCCGGGAAGAAGGCGATGCGCACCGGGTGGTTCCACTCGCCCTTCATGGCGGCGGGATGGCGCAGCGCCTTGATCGCATAGACCGCAACGAGCAGGGCAAAGACGCTTGCTGCGGCCCAGCCGATGACCGCGCTGATGGCGCTCAGCCCTGCGGCCCGGCTCGCCAGCGCCAGGCCGAACAGCCCCATCGTGACCGCGAAGAAGGAAATCGGAAAATGTTCAAGCCGCGACGAAGGCGCGGCAGTCTCGGTCATCGTGGTCATCGTGATGTCTTCTGCACAGAGAAAGGGAAGCCGGCCGGGGCTGCATCCCGGCCGGCCCTTTGGCCCTACTCGGCCGGAACAGGCACACTCACCGCGGGGCGATGCGAAAAGTGGCGCCGGTTCAGGACAAGCATGAGCACGATCATGGAAATCTGCGCGGCCAGCGCGAGCGCGGTCAGCGCCCAGTAACCGGCGCTGAACTTCGTCACCAGCTCGGCAGCGACGAGGCCCTTGTTGATCCAGAAGAAGCCCATCACTGAAAGCGCGACGCCCGGGCATATGAGCGCATAGCTGCCGACCGAGCGTTCGTCGCCGGAGATGAAGCGGGCGATGTAACCCGTGGCGCGCAGCACCGTGACGCCCAGCAGGAGAAACAGCACCTGAAGGGACAGGAGCCGCGTCAGGAAGACCAGCGTTTCGCCCGCCGAAACATGGGCGCCGAAATGCACATGCAGGCCATGATCCTGACGCATCACCAGAATGCCCAGAACCGTCAGGATCGGCACGACGATCATGATCGTCGGTGCCTGTTCGACCGCAACGCCGTTTTCCAGCATGGAGCGAACGCCAAGGACGAGTTGCACCGCCGCCAGCGTGACCGCAGCCACGAGGAAGAAGGTCGACAGCACCACCGAAGCGCCCGCCGTCATTGCCGTCGTGCTCATCGCACCCGGTGCGGACAGGCCGACACCGACCATCGACAGGGTGAAGGCCGGAAGAAGCTGCGACAGGGAGTTGTTGCGCGCGCAGTCGAAACCGCCCGTCGCGATCACCCGCCGGAAGAACGCGCCAAGCTGGATCAGCGCCAGAGCGCCGACCGCGAGGAAGGCAACCAGCGCCAGCGGGAAAAGATACTCCACCACGCTCCACAGACCCGGCACGAAGACGAGACCGAGAATGAAGCCCACATTGATCGTCATGGCGAGCGCAAGCGGCAGCGCCATGATCTGCACCTGGCCGTTGGAACCGGCCAGCTGTGTGCCCGCTTCGGAAGCGGAGAAGGCGCCGATGCGGCGCAGATTCCAGACCAGCAGATAGACGTTCATCACGCCGAAGATGGCAATGCCGGTCATGGCGATGACAATTGCAGCCTGAAGCAGCGGCGATCCCGTGGAAAAAGCCGCCATGATGTCTTCAAAGACCGGCACCGGGCGCCCCGGATGCGCGACCCAGAACATCAGATACATGAAGAAGGTGACCGCAAGGCCACCGGCCCCGACAGAGGCCAGGAAATACAGCGGAGAGTAGGATTGCTCGGCATGCGAGCGTGCATGAGTGGACATGATCGTCGATCCTCAAAAGATGCGGGACTCAGCCCGTTTTCGGATTCAGATCTAACGAAAAAGAAGACGGCGCTCAGTGATATTGTTACCGAGCGCCGTCCGTAAATGTCCTCAGCTTTTACGAATTCCTCAGTTCAGGGCTTCCTTTTCGCCCGGCCGCCCCTTCACCAGCGACTGCACCGTGTAGACGAGGATCGCCATGCCGATGGCGCCGGCAACGCCGACCCCCAGAAGCACGATCACGTCCACCGGTCCGCCGATGTCGGAAAAGCTCGAAGACGTCACGTTCTGGACGAAGAGAATCGCCAGAATCGCCCCGACCGGCATCGACAGCTGCGCCAGCAGGAACTTGCGCCAGCTCACCGAGCGGTCGCGGATGAGAACGTAGAAATAGGCCGCCGTCACCAGCGCCGCGATCACCACCATGGCCCAGAAGAGCCCTGCCCCGAAGATTTCCTCGAAGACGGCGATGAGGGTTCCAAACGTCAGGTCTTTCATGGTTGTCCTCCCTCAGGCGCGGCCGCGCAGCATGGCGTTGTATGTGGCTTTCAGCGCGACTTCCTTCATCAGCCAGCTGATCCAGAGCTCTTCCAGCGGCGCGATGATGCCGGGGAAGGACGGGACAAGGTTGTTGTTGTAGTCGAACTCGACCAGCATCGCCCGGCCGATGCGGGTGATCAGCGGGCAGGACGTATAGCCGTTATAGGTCTCGGTGCCTTCGCGCCCTTCGATGGCGGCAACGAGGTGATCTTCCACCACCGGCACCTGCCATTTGACGCTCGCCGCGGTCTTGCCTTTCGGCACGCCGGCGACATCGCCGACGGCGAAGATGGTGTCATAACGCAGATGGCGCAGCGTGCTTTTGTCGACTTCGGCCCAGCCCTGATCGACCCAGCGGTCGGCCCAGCTCAGCCCGGACTGGCGCACGAAATCCGGCGCGCGCTGCGGCGGAATGACATGGATGTAGTCGTAATCGAGTTCGGCGTCGCCATCCGGCGTGGTGAAGGTCGCGATCTTGCGGCCGGCGTCGATGGCTTTCAGCACATGGCTGTAAACCGGCGTGATGCCACGGTCGCCAAACACCATGCGGACCTTTTCCGAAACGATCGGCACGCCGAAAAGGCTGTCATTGTTGGACACATAGACCATGTCCATCTTCGAGGCGTTGCCGGCCCGGCGAGCCCGGTCGTCGATGAGGAAGGTGTGCTTCAAGGGCGCGCCGGCGCATTTCATTTCCGTTGCCGGACGGGTGAACAGGCCGCGACCGCCATTTTCGGCAAAGGCCGAAGCAGCCTGCCAGGTCTTTGCCGCGTATTCCGGTCCGGCATAAAGCGCGCCGATGCCGTTCTGCCCCACCATGTCGAGGGAAAAGCCCTCGATTGCATCGTGATCGAGCACCAGACCGGGCGCCAGGATCAGGAAATCATAGTCGAGCGTCTGGCCACCGGAGGTGCGCACCGTCTTGCGGACCGGATCGACGCCTTCGGCGCGCTCGGTCACCAGCGTCACCCCGGAGGGCAGCCAGTCCGTCGTCTCGGAGACAACGTAATCGGCCGGCTTCAGACCGGCGGCAACCAGCGTCAGGCCGGGCTGATAAAGATGCTGCGCCCGCGGGTCGACCAGCGTGATCGCGGCACCGTCGAGCCGGCCGACCAGACGGTTGGCAAGAGCCGTGCCGGCGGCACCGGCGCCGATGATCACAATCCTGGCGTTTGTGCGCACCTGCGCCACCGCCGCTTCAGGCAGGCTGGCCGCAGTCGCCGCGAAGGCACCGAGTCCCAGCCCAAGAAAACTGCGCCTGTCGATGTCGTCGATCATCCCGCATCCCTTTCGTTCATGCACGCGCCCTGGCGTGGAGAAACCCATCCCGGACACATGCCTCGGCATGCGGTCCAGGCCCGTCATTCGTCTTCCCCTGAGCGCCGCAGCGAGGCATGAAGGACGCGGCCGATCCTTAACCCCGTCCAGCTTGTTTCACGGCTGGTTTGGGGTGCCATTTCTTCAATATTTATAGCTATTTAGACCTTTTGTCACATGCCGCCCTGATCTGGATCAAAGGTAAGCTGCATCAGGCGTATATGTTTTACGCAAGGAGCAGCCCATGCGTCTCACGCTGAAAACCAATCTCGCCATGCGCGTCCTGATGTTCTGTGCGGTGCATCGCGAACGCATCGTGCGCAAGCACGACATCGCGGAAGCCTGCAACGCCTCGGAGGCGCATCTGGCCGTCATCATCCATCAGCTTGGCCAGGCCGGGCTGATCGAGACGCATCGCGGCCGAAGCGGCGGCGTCAAACTGGCCCGATCCCCCGAGGCCATCGTCGTCAGCGACGTCTTCCGCGAGTTCGAGAACAATTACGCCTTCGCCGAGTGTTTCGACGGCGAAACCAACACCTGCCCGATAGCCGCAAGCTGCCGGCTGAAACCCCTCCTCTGCAAAGCCCTTCACGCCTTTTATTCCGTGCTGGAAGGGGCGACCTTGGCCGAACTCATCGACGGCAACTGCGCCCTTGCCCATGTCTTCGAGCTTGAAGCCGAGCCGGCCTGAAGCTGACCTCTATTCTGCGGCCTTGGACCCCGCAGCGCCGGCCAGCGCCACCCAGGCATCATACTGGGCCAGAAACACCTTGCCGTTCAGCTCATCGAGGAAATGCGTCACCTTGAGCCGGTCCATGACCGGGCCCTTCACTTCCGACAGATGCAGCCCGATCCCAAGGTCGGCCAGCCTGCGGTTGATCGCTTCGAGGCTTTCCAGCGCCGAGTAGTCGATTTCATTGACCGCCGAGCACATCAGCACGACGTTGCGCACCCGGCTTCCCTCGGCAACCCGGTTCTGGATCAGGTCTTCCAGGAAGCGCGCATTGACGAAGTAAAGGCTCTCGTCGACGCGCAGGGTCACGAGTTCGGGATGCGTTTCGACCGCATGGCGGTTGATGTTGCGGAAGTGCTGGGTTCCCGGAACCAGCCCGACCTCGGCGACATGCGGGCGCGACGTCTTGTAAAGATGCAGGCCGATGGAGAGGACCACGCCGGCCGAAACGCCGACCTCGACGCCGAAACCGAGCGTCAGAAGGATCGTCGCGGCGACCGCGACGAAGTCGGCGCGTGAGTAACCCCAGGTCTTCTTCAGGATCGACAGATCGACAAGGCTGAGCACAGCCACAACAATGGTGGCCGCCAGCGTTGCCGTCGGCAGGAAATAGACCAGCGGCGTCAGGGCGACAGCAGCGATCGCCAGCCCCATGGCGGTGAAAGCACCGGCGGCCGGCGTTTCCGCACCGGCATCGAAATTGACCACCGAACGGGCAAAGCCGCCCGTCACCGGATAACCGCCGGTGAAGGCCGCGCCGAGATTGGCGGCGCCGAGGCCGATCAGTTCCTGATCCGGGTCGATGCGCTGGCGCTTCTTGGCCGCAAGCGTCTGGGCGACAGAAATCGATTCCACGAAGCCGATGATGGAGATCAGAAGCGCCGGCACGGCCAGCGTCGTCAGAAGTTCCGGCGAAAAGGACGGCATGGTCAGCGGCGGCAGGCTTTGCGGCACGTCGCCGACGATCTTCACGCCCTTCTCGGCAAGACCGAGCCACCAGACCGCCAGCGTGGAGACGAAAACTGCGGCGACAGGACCCGCCTTGGTGGCGATGTCGGCAAGACGCGGGCCGGCACCCAGCTTGCGCAGCAGCGGCTTCAAGCCCTTGCGCACCCAGAACAGGAAAGCGGTCGCGACAACGCCGATGACCAAAGTGATCGGGTTCGTCTCGCTGACATGCGTGACAAGCGAATGGACGATTTCCACCAGCGTGTGCCCGCCGGCCGAAATGCCCAGAATATGCTTCAGCTGGCTCGACGCGATGAGGATGCCGGAGGCGGTGATGAAACCGGCGATCACCGGATGGCTGAGGAAATTCGCCAGGAACCCAAGCCGGAAGATGCCCATGACGAGCAGAATGGCACCCGACAGCATGGCAAGCGTCAGCGCAGCCAGCGCATAACCCATGGTGCCGGTCTCGGCGATCTGGCCGACGGCGGCGGCCGTCATCAGGGAGACAACAGCGACAGGGCCGACGGCAAGCGCGCGGCTGGTTCCGAAAATCGCGTAGAGAATGATGGGCGCTATCGAGGCATAGATGCCCGCTTCCGGCGGCAAGCCGGCAAGCAGGGCATAAGCCAACGACTGCGGGATCAGCATGATCGTGACGATCACCGCTGCGATCATGTCGTTGGAGAACGCATTGCGGTCATATCGCCTTCCCCAGTCGAGGACCGGCACATAACGGCGCACGAGATCCAGCATCGATCCGACCTCTTGAAAAAAATGCGGGCGAAGCACGGGGGCTTCGCCCGCAGTCCATGGTCTGAAGGGGGAAGTCTCCAGACCGGGAAGAAGCTCAGTCGGCCTTGGCCGAGACCTTTTCCGGCTTGGCCATCCATTCCTTGCCGCGCAGCATCGCCTTCCAGTAGATCGGCGGAAGGATCTGCTCCTTGAGGATCCAGGCGAGGCGCGACGGCTTGGTGCCGTCGATCACCCATTTCGGGAAGCTCGGTTTCAGCGCGCCGCCATAGCCGAACTCGGCCAGAACGATCTTGCCGCGCTCGACCGTCAGCGGGCACGAGCCGTAACCGTCATACTGGGCCGCGGCAGAGCTGCCATCGATGTCGGCGATGATGTTTTCGGCAACGACCGGCGCCTGCATGCGGGCCGCGGCAGCGGTCTTGGCGTTGGGCGCGTTCATCACGTCACCCAGCGACCAGATGTTGTCATGGGTCTTGTGGCGCAGCGTCGACTGATCGACATCCACCCAGCCGGCGGCATCGGCCAGCGGCGACACGCGGATGAAGTCCGGCGCGGTCTGCGGCGGAACGACATGCATCATGTCGAATTCCATCTCCACGGTGGTCGGCGCTTCGTCCGGCCGCTTCACCTCGAAGGTCGCCTTCTTCGCCGGGCCATCGATGGCAATCAGATTGTGGAAGAAGTTGAGGTTCGCACCGTATTTCTGAACATAGGATTCCAGAGCCGGAACGAAGTCCTTCACACCGAAGAGCACACCGCCGGCATTGCAGAACTGGATGTCGATCTTGTCGAGGACACCGGCACGCAGCCAGGCATCGGAAGACAGATACATCGCCTTTTGCGGAGCGCCGGCGCATTTGATCGGCATCGGCGGCTGGGTGAACAGAGCCCGGCCTTCCTTCATCCGGCTGACCAGTTCCCAGGTGTAAGGCGCCAGGTCGTAGCGGTAGTTGGACGTGACACCGTTGCGGCCGAGCGTATCGACGAGGCCTTCCACCTTGCTCCAGTCGAGCTTCAGGCCGGGGCAGACGATCAGACGGCTGTATTTGACCACGCGGCAGCCATCGAGAATGACGGCATTGTCGGCCGGCTCGAACGCAGCAACCGCAGACTTGATCCAGTGCACGCCGCGCGGAATGAGCGACCCCATCGTCTTGGCGGTTTCACGCGCCTCGAAGATGCCGCCGCCAACCATGGTCCAGCCCGGCTGATAGTAGTGGATGTCCGCAGGGTCGATGATCGCGATGTCGAGGCTTTCGCGCCGCGCCTTGAGGCTGGCCGCGACGGCGATGCCGCCGGCGCCGGCGCCGACGATCACCACGTCATAACGCGCATCGCCCGTATCGGTCGGGGTCTTGCCGCCATTGGCGATGCGGCGGGCAACGCCGTTCATGTCGTAGCCGGCGGCCTTGGTGGAGCCGAGAATTTCCGCCATCGGGCGGCTTGTCGCCTGGCTCAGCGCCCAGAGCGTGGCCGAGCGGGTGCCGGTGCGGCAGTAAGCCAGAACGGGACCGGGAAGCTCACGCAGGGCAACGCCGAAGTCGCCGGCATCCTTGTCCTGCACGAGACCGGACTGGACCGGAAGATAACGCACTTCCAGACCGGCGGCCTTTGCCGCTGTCTCGATTTCCTCGAAGGTCGGCTGGTCCGCACCCTCGCCATCCGGACGGTTGCAGATGATGGACCGGAAACCGGCCGCCTTGGCCGCCTCAACCTCGGCGACCGAGATCTGTTCGCTGACGGAGATCTCCGGCGAAATTGCCTTGAACTTCATATCTTCCCCCTGGTTTTCCTCGCGGGGGCCGGTTTGCCGGCCCCTCATTTTGAGGCTCGATCGGCTCAGATCCGGTTGACCGGGACCTTGAGCATCGGCTTGCCGTCCTTGTCGGTCGGCACTTCACCGGCGCGCATGTTCACCTGAAGCGACGGCAGGATCAGCCGCGGCATATCGAGCGTCGCGTCGCGCTCGGTGCGCATCTTGATGAAATCGTCGCGGCTCTTGCCGGCGCCAACATGAATGTTGTGCGCCTTCTCGTCGCCGACCGTGGTCTCCCACAGGATTTCGCGGCCGTTCGGGCCATAGTCGTGGCACATGAACAGGCGCATCGCATCGGGAAGGGCGAGAACCTTCTGGATGGAATCGTAGAGGGTGCCGGCATCGCCGCCCGGGAAATCGGCACG
>JAGRKQ010000103.1:9802-17282 GCA_020442235.1 Hyphomicrobiaceae bacterium
GCCGACAAAGGCCGCGTCGCCCATCACATGCGTCATGCAGGCCGGAGTATGACCGGGCGTATAGATCGCGACGCACTGCATCTGGCCGACCATATAGGTGTCGCCATCCTTGAACAGCGCATCGAACTGCGAGCCGTCACGCTGGAATTCGGTGCCTTCGTTGAAGACCTTGCCGAACGTGTCCTGAACGATGGTGATCTGGTCGCCAATGCCGATCTTGCCGCCAATGCGCTCCTGAATGTAGGGCGCGGCAGAGAGATGGTCGGCATGGACATGGGTCTCGATGATCCATTCCAGAGTGAGGCCGCGTTCCCGAACAGTGGCGATCAACTCATCGGCATGACCATAGGTGATGCGGCCGGCCGCATAGTCGATGTCCATCACGCTGTCGACGATGGCGCAGGAATTCGAGGCCGGGTCCTTGACGATATAGGAGATCGTGTTGGTCGCCTCGTCGAAGAAGGAGAGAACCTCCGGCTTCACATCCATGTTCACGGGGTAGCTGCTCATGTCCTTGGTTCCGTTTCCATTTGTATCTTTGGCCGTCAGGCGGCTTGGCATGCACGGCAGGCTGGGAGGTTGCCTGCCGTGTACGCCCGAAGGCATCAGGCCGTCTTGCAGGTCTTGATGCCGAGGATCGAATAGAAGGGGCAGATGCGGGTCGCGGCGACGATCAGCATGACGACGCCGACGGCGGCGGCGACATACTTCACGACCGGCGCGTCGAACAGCGGCAGGCCGCTGGCGAAGGCCAGAAGCAGGAGGACGACGCCGATCACGGCGCGCAGAATACGATCAATGGTTCCCACATTGGCGCTCATGGTACTTCTCCAAGAAAAAGGTCCACGTCGCGTATAGGTTTCGCCCCCGGCATTCAGTGACAAAGTCACCCAAGCCCATCCGCTCTTCGGCTAAGACGAGGCAAAAAGACCATCCGGCCGGTCACTGAAAATGGCATGCGAGCGCCCGGAAAGGGCGGATTAAGCGGTGCGCAGGGTTTCCAGCGGCTTGCGATCGACGATGCCGATTCGCCCGCGCGACTGCTCGATCCAGCCGCGTCTCTGGAACTCCTGCAACTGGCGAGAAACCACCTCGCGGGCCGTGCCTAGTTCGGTTGCCAGCTGCTGATGGGTCGCCTGGATTTCCCCCTCGACCCCCGACAAAATCAGAAGCCTCTCGGCAAGACGCACATCGATGCGCCCGAAGGCGATGTCATCGATGACCCGGAACAGATCCGTGATGCGGCGCGAATAGGCCATGAAGACGAAATCGCGGAATGCGCTCGAACGCGAAATGAGTTCGTCGAAAACCGCGCGTGGCAGGGTGACCGCTTCCACATCGGTTTCGGCGACCCCCTCCGCTGAATAGACTTCATGGGCCAGCAGGCAGGCTGTTGTCATCACACAGCTCTGCCCGGCCTCGACGCGGTAGAGCACGATCTCGCGTCCGTTTTCCGAACTCTGCTGCACCCGGACGACGCCAGTGAGCAGAAACAGGAGATGATCCGGCTCCTTGCCAGGGCCAAAGATGACGGTGCCCTGCGGCACCCTCGTGTGAACGGCACGGGTGTTGAGGATTTCCTGCACGTCTTCCGGCAGGCGGGACAGCCCCTTGAACCGCTGTGTCCAACGATCAGTGCTCATCACGCATCCCCTCGAAGCTGTGTCCGTCCAGCGGGCCGATCCGTTCCAGAAGGGCCCCGCGGTTGGCGGATATATCGGCGATCGTCAGATCGTCCAGCACGTCCATGAAGGCCCGCATCGCCCTGTGCAAGGCCACCGAGAGATGGCAGACCCCCAACAGCGGGCAGGTGTTCTCGTCAGGATCGAAGCATTCTACCAGATCCATGCTGCCCTCTGTCAGGCGCACCACCGCACCGACGCTGATTTCACCGGCCGGCCGCGCCAGCGTAAAGCCCCCCTTGCGCCCGCGCTGCGTCACGATGAAGCCGCCCCGTCCCAGCTTGTGCACGATCTTGACGATGTGAGGACGCGCCAGACCGTGGATCGATGCGACATCCTCGACGCGCACACGCTCCGGTGCCTTCAATGCGGCAAGCTGCAAGGCTCTCAAGGCATAGTTGGTGTGGCGTGTCAGCTTCAAGGATGCGTCCTCCTGTCACACCGAAAGATATATCGAGCGTATTGCTTTGGACAGACGCATCCTCCTACAGGCTTGGGTCTCTCCGTTCAGACTGAAAGGACGCATCATGAGCCTTCGCATCGGCGCCATCGCCCCCGATTTCCAGGCCGAAACCACCACCGGGCCGATCCGCTTCCACGACTGGATCGGCGACCAGTGGGCCTTCTTCTTCAGCCACCCGGCGGATTTCACCCCGGTCTGCACCACCGAAATGGGCCGCACCTCGCAATTGATCGACCAGTTCACCGCGCGCGGCGTCAAGCCGATCGGCCTTTCCACCGACAGTGTCGAAGAGCATCTGAAGTGGATCGAGGACGTCAACGACACCCAGAACACCACCCTCACCTTCCCGATCGTGGCCGACCCGAACCTGTCGATTGCCCGGCTTTACGGCATGATCCATGAGGCGGAGAGCGAGACGGCGGCGGTGCGCTCGGTCTTCATCATCGATCCGGCGAAGAAGATCCGCCTCACCATGACCTATCCGATGAGCGTCGGGCGCAATTTCGACGAGATCCTGAGGGTCATTGACGCGCTTCAGACCGGCGATCGGCACAAGGTCGCAACGCCGGCCGACTGGCGCCCGGGCGAAAAGGTCATCATTCCGCCGTCCATCGGCGATGAAGCTGCCAAGGGCATCTTCCCGCAGGGTTGGGAAGAAATCCGCCCCTATCTGCGCAAAGTGGAGATCTGAGCATGATCCGCACAACGTTCACCGGCACTCTGTTCGGCCTTGTTCTGGCAGGGTCTGCCCTCGCCCAGTCGGGGCAGCCCGGCCTCCACTTCATCGAGGTCTGGGATCTCGATCAGAACGGCACCGTCACCCTGGAAGAAGCCGAGCAGCGCCGCGGCGATGTCTTTCTCAGCTTCGATGCCGACGGCAACGGCGTGCTCGATGCTGAAGAATATGCCGTTTTCGACGAAGCGCGCGCCAGCGACGCCCAGCAGCACGGCACCGGCATGGGGCGTGGCGGACAGCGCGCCCAGGAAGGCATGACGCTCGCTTACAACGACACCGACGTCAATGGTGAGGTCACGCGTGAGGAGTTCCTCGCCCGCACCGCCGACTGGCTCGCTCTCATCGACCGGAATGGAGACGGTGCGGTGACGGCCGAGGATTTCGGTCCCGGACGCAACTGACCCCAGTTCCCGAAAGACAGGGCCGGCGGATCGTTCCGCCGGCCTTTTTGTTTGCCGTTCGCCTCAGCCGATATCCTGCGGCGCGACCGAAACCGACTTGACGACGGTGTGGCAGGCCGTTCCCGGCGTCAGCTTCAGGGCATCCGCCGAGCGGCGGGTGATGCGCGACAACAACGCATCCTCTCCCACCCGCAGGCGCACAAGGCAGCCCGGCCCCTGCCCTTCATGCAGCGCCTCCACAACCGCCGGCAGCACGTTCAGCGACGAGATCGCCTCCGGCGGCTTGAGCGCCAGCATGACGTCCTGCGCCTCGATGCGGATGCGCAGCAGCGCGCCCTGACGGGCCGCGATACCGGGCAGATGCAGCGTGCCGCCAGAGATCGTCACGCTCATCAGCCCGTCCGCCGCATGGTCCAGCACCCTGCCTATCACCAGCGCACCGGCTTCGCGCACGCCCATCACCGCGGCAATGGCCGGATCGGAAAGGACGTCCGCAACCGGCCCGCAACCGGCCACTCTCCCCTCGCGCATGACCACGACGCTCGTTGCCAGGCGGGCGACCTCGGCCGGTGCGTGGCTGACATAGAGGATCGGCAGGTCGAATTCATCGCGAAGCTGCTCGAAAAGCGGCAGGATTTCCGCCTTGCGCGCCTCATCCAGCGAGGCCAGCGGCTCGTCGGCAAGAAGAAGCCGCGGTGCCGACAGAAGCGCCCGGCCGATGGCGACACGCTGCTTTTCGCCGCCTGACAGCGTTCCCGGCCGCCGTGTCAGCAAGGGGCCGATGCCGAGCATCTCGATGATCCTGTCACGGTCGCTCCGGCGGGCCTCTTTCGGGGCGAGCCTTGCGCCGTAATCGAGGTTTCCCGCCACGCTCAGATGCGGAAACAGCCGTCCTTCCTGAAAGATATAGCCGATGCGACGACGATGAACGGCCGGCCACACCCCTGCCGAAAGATCGAACAGCGGTTCTCCATTGAGGCGCATCAATCCAGAATCCGGTTTAATAATGCCGGAAATCATATTGATTAAACTGCTTTTTCCAGATCCCGATCTTCCCGTGATCACGGTCAGTCCTGCGGGAGCCTCAAAGGCAGCATCAAGGCGGAAGCTTCCGAAGGAATGGGCGAGCGTGACGGCAAGGCTCATGACGCACCGGCCCGCGCCGTCAGCCGCCGCGCCAAGGCTTCGGAGAGGATCAGTGCCGCAAAGGCGATGGCAATCGCAATCATCACCAGCCGCAGGGCGGAGGCATCGCCGCCCGGAACCTGCAAGAAGGCATAGATCGCCGTCGGCAGGGTCTGCGTCTCGCCAGGAATATTGGAAACGAAGGTGATGGTGGCGCCGAACTCGCCCATCGCCTTGGCAAAGGCGAGAACCGCGCCAGCCAGAACACCGGGAAGCGCCATCGGCAACGTGATCGTGGCAAAGACCCGCAAGGGCGAAGCGCCGAGCGTTCCGGCGGCCTGTTCCAGCTTCGGGTCGACCGCCTCGAAAGAAAGCCGGATCGCCCGCACGATCAAGGGAAAAGCCATGATGGCGGCGGCGAGCGCGGCCCCGGTCCAGCGGAAGGCAAACACGATGCCGAGCGCGGCGAGCGGCTCGCCGAAGAACCCGCGCGACCCGAAGGCGAGAAGCAGAAGATACCCCGTCACCACCGGCGGCAGGATGAGCGGCAGATGCACCAGCGCATTCAGGATCTGCTTGCCGGGAAAGTCCTTCCGCGCAAGGACATAGGCCACAAGGACGGCCAGCGGCAGGCTTGCCAGCGTCGCCCAGAAGGCAACACGCAGGGACAACAGAACCGCTGCCCATTCCTCCGGCCCGAGAATGCTCATGGGCGCGCCTCACCCGGCCGGGCAAATCCATGGCGCGCAAAAATGGCCTGCGCCCCTTCCGATGCCAGAAAGGCGAGAAAGACATCGGCGGCGGGGTTGTCACGGCCCTGAACGCGCGCGGCCGGATAGAGGATCGGCGCGTGCGTTTCCGCGGCAAAGATCCCGGCCAGCATCACGAGAGGCTCCGCACGCGCGTCGCTTTCATAAACGATGCCGAACATCGCTTCACCCAGCGCCACCAGCCGCAGGGCCGCGCGCACATTGTCCGTCTGGACCAGACGCGGCTCCAGTTCCGTCCGGGCGCCAAGCGCCGTCAGGGCCTCGCTTGCATAGATTCCGGCCGGGACGGCATCGACCAGGGCAACGGCAAGACGGCCCTCCCCGACCAACCCGACAAGATCGTAACCGGGCCCGATAATTGCGGGGGGGCTTTCCGGTTCCTCTCCATCCCGCCGGGCAATGAGGACAAGACGGTTGGCCAGAAGATTCCGGCGGCTTTCACGGTCGATCAGGCCGGCCGCTTCCAGATGGTCCATCCAGCCGGTGTTGGCGGACATGAAGATGTCGGCCGGCGCACCGGCTTCGATCTGACGCGCGAGCGCGGACGACCCGGCATAGGAGATGAGAACCTGCGTGCCCGTTTCGGCCTCATGAAGGCCGGCCAGTTCATCAAGGGCGTTCTTCAGGCTCGCAGCGGCGAAAACCGTGACCCGCCCCGCATCGGCATGGGACATCTCAAAGGCTGCCGGAAGGGGCGCAAAAACGAGGACCAGCCCGAACAGGAGACGACACAGGCCAGCACGCACGCAACAAATCTCCTCTCGGCAAATTCGGGTGCAACTATCGCCACCGGCAGGCCCTGCGGCAAGTGATGCTGCTCAAGGATGCCGGATCAGGTTTCGGCACGGATGCCGGCCAGCGCCTCGACGACAAGCGGATGCAGTCCCTTGCCGTCCCTTGCGGCATAATCCGAAAGCTGGGCGCGCATGCGCGGATCCCAGAAATCATTGATGTGGGATGAGACGCGCGCGGCCATGTCGTCACCGGGCTGTGTGGCGAAAAAGGCCGCGATCTGGTTGGCCATGCGCACCATCTTGTCAGGCGACATCGCAGGGCCCCTCCATTAACTGATCACGATTGCTCAGAATGTCGATGCTGCCGCCTTGTGCATAGGCTGCGAGGACGATCCCGGCGCGCTCGGCAAGACGCACCGCAAGGGCCGTCGGCGCCGAGGGGGAGACGAGAACCGGGCATCCCGCCATGGCCGATTTCTGCACCATGTCGACCGAGATGCGCGAGGTCAGCACCACCGCGCCTTCCGCCGCATCAAGGCCCCTCTGCCGCAAGGCCCCGATCAGCTTGTCGAGCGCGTTGTGCCGGCCGACATC
Organism: Hyphomicrobiaceae bacterium; assembly: GCA_020442235.1. Taxonomy (GTDB): domain Bacteria; phylum Pseudomonadota; class Alphaproteobacteria; order Rhizobiales; family MH13; genus JAGRKQ01. The sequence goes on from JAGRKQ010000103.1 coordinate 16,308, forward strand.
TTCGCGCAGAAGGACCATGCCGTCCCGCGGCGTCAGGAAACCCGCGGCGTGAACGGCGCGCGTGCGGTCATGAAGGGACTGGCCATCCCGCAAACGATCCGGCGCCTCCATCAGGCTGCGCATCGTGAAGGCCGGAACGGGGCTGCGGCGTAGCGGCACATCACGCAGAGCCTCTTCCAGACTTTCCAGACCGCACAGACCACACCCGAGAGGCCCGGCCATGGAACGGCGACGGCGCGCCAATGCCTCACCGGCCGGGCTTGCCAGACGGATGCGCAGTTCAATGCCGGTTTCATCATCGCCCAGCGTCTGCGGCAGGATGTCGATCTGCTCGATCTCGTCAGACCCGGCGATGATGGCTTCGGTGAGGGCAAAACCGAGGGCAAAGTCCTCAAGGTCGATGGGGCTGGCCATCATCACCGCCTGAGTGGAGCCATCGAACACCAGCGCGACGGGCACTTCTTCGGCAAGGAGCCGGCTTGCGGTGCGCGTATCTTCACCGGCAACACGGACCGCCGCTCGAAGGCTATCGGCTTTCGGCACATCCACGCGCATCATCATTCGGCCGCCGGAAGGATGCGGCGCGCTTTGTCGCTGCGCCCGGCATAGTCTTCCTGCCAGGCGCTCGGGCCGTTGCTCGGCATCACCTGCACGGCGGTCACCTTGTATTCGGGGCAGTTGGTGGCCCAGTCGGAATTGTCGGTGGTGACGACATTCGCCTGCGTTCCGGGGTGATGGAAGGTCGTGTAGACGACGCCCGGCGCCACCCGCTCGGTGATGAGGGCGCGCAGGGTGGTTTCGCCGCTGCGCGAGGAAAGGCGCACAAAATCGCCATCACACACGCCGCGCTGTTCAGCATCATGCGGGTGGATTTCAAGGCGATCCTCGCCATGCCAGACGGTGTTCTCGGTGCGCCGGGTCTGCGCCCCGACATTATACTGGCTGAGAATGCGCCCGGTCGTCAGAAGCAGGGGA
>JAGRKQ010000007.1:0-1952 GCA_020442235.1 Hyphomicrobiaceae bacterium
TCACCAACCCGTCGACCAACTCCTACAAGCGTCTGGTCCCGGGTTACGAGGCTCCGGTGCTTCTGGCCTACTCCTCGCGCAACCGTTCGGCCTCCTGCCGCATCCCCTACACGTCTTCTCCGAAGGCAAAGCGCATCGAGGTTCGCTTCCCGGATCCGGCCGCGAACCCGTATCTGTGCTACTCGGCCCTTCTGATGGCCGGCCTCGATGGCATCAAGAACAAGATCCATCCGGGCGATGCCATGGACAAGAACCTCTACGACCTGCCGCCGGAAGAGCTGAAGGAAATCCCGACGGTCTGCGGCTCGCTGCGTGAAGCGCTGGCATCCCTCGATGCCGACCGCGACTTCCTCAAGGCGGGCGGCGTGTTCGACGACGATCAGATCGATGCCTATATCGAGCTGAAGATGGAAGAGAACATGAAGTACGAGATGACCCCGCATCCGGTCGAGTTCGATCTCTACTACTCGTGCTGATCTGACGGTCACCGCAATCGAAAGGGGCGCTGCGGCGCCCCTTTTTTGTTTCCGGTCAGCGCGTTACAGCGTCACAGGACAGCCATTCAAACGACACCGAACTGCAAACAGGGCGTCATTTTCCTCCGCGAAATTACGGATGCAACACGTCATCCCAGGAGGCGGATATGACCGGACAGGATCAGAAGCTCGACGAGCGCAGCAACTTTGAAATGGATTACGCCACGCCCGGCGAGTGCCCGGCCTGGGAAAGCGGCGATGAACGCCCGTCCAACACGTCAGGCAATCCGACCTTCTATGATGTCGTCGCCGCCCGCTCGACGCGCCGCGGCTTCCTCGTCGGCGGCCTTGCCACCATCGCCACCGGGCTTTTCGGCGGCAGCTGCCTGACCAGGGCCGCGCTGGCGGCGACCACGGCGCCCTCTGCATTGCTCGGCTTCAATCCGGTTCCCGTCTCCACGGACGACACCGTCGTCGTTCCCGCGGGCTACCGCGTCCAGTATTTCATTCCGCACGGCACCCCGCTTGATGGTGGCGAAGGCAGCGGCGAAGCCCTGCTCGATGCCACGGCCGATGCGCAGGCGCTGATGATCGGCGCCCACCATGACGGCATGCATTATTTCCCGATCGACGGATCTTCGACGGACGGGCTTCTCGTCCTCAATCACGAATATGTCGACCCGCGCTTCATGCACGCCGCTTACGCCGGTCAGGCAGTCGACAATGACGCGATTGTCTTGACCGATGGCCATCGTCCCTCCGAGGAAGTCCGCAAGGAACTCCACGCCCATGGCGTCTCGGTCGTTCGTGTCGCCCGCGAAGGGACCGGCTCCTGGAAGGTCGTCGCCGATCCGCGCAACCGCCGCGTCCACGGCCTGACGGAGATCGCCCTTGCCGGTCCGGTGCGCGGTTCTTCGCATGTCGTTACCGCCTACAGCCCGGACGGAACCCGCACCCGCGGCACGCTGAACAACTGCGCCCATGGCGCGACGCCGTGGAACACCTATATGGCCGCCGAAGAAAACTGGGCCGGCTATTTTGTCTCAAGGGGCGATCAGCCGCGCGAGCATGACCGCTACGGCGTGCCGGACGATCAGGGCCGCTATGGCTGGGAGCTGGCCGAAGGCGGGGCGGACGACTATATCCGTTTTGACGCGACGGCGCGTGCCGACAGCCCCGAAGGCGATTACCGCAACGAGCCGAACACCTATGGCTGGATGGTCGAGATCGACCCCTTCGATCCCGCATCCACACCGGTAAAGCGCACAGCGCTCGGTCGCTTCGCCCATGAAGGCATCGTCTTCGCACCGGTCGTCGAAGGGCGCCCGATCGTCTGCTACTCGGGCGACGATGCACGCTTCGAATATATCTACAAATTCGTTTCCGCCCGCCCCTACGAGGCCGCGACCGCTGATGGCACCCTTCTGGATGACGGCACGCTTTACGTGGCCCGGTTCAACGAGGATGGCACCGGCG
>JAGRKQ010000007.1:2111-5526 GCA_020442235.1 Hyphomicrobiaceae bacterium
TTCACCCTGACCAACAACACCCGCCGCACCCAGGCGCAGGTGGATGCGGTCAATCCGCGCGCGGCCAATGCCTTTGGCCAGATCGTGCGCTGGATGGAAGCGGGCGGCGACCACACCGCGCCGCGCTTTGAATGGGAACTGTTCGTCATCGCGGGCGATGCGAAGAACTCGGTCACCTTTGCCGGCGACGCCCTGCCCGACACGGCGATGTTCGCCTGCCCGGACGGCATCTGGTGCGACCCGGATTCGCGCCTGTGGATCCAGACCGACATGGGCGACCGTGGCGCCCCGTTCGACGGGCCGCTCGGCACCTTCGGCACCAACCAGATGCTTGCGGCCGATCCGGCCACCGGCGAGATCCGGCGTTTCCTCACCGGCCCGCAGGGTCAGGAAATCACCGGCGTCATCACCACGCCGGATCAGACGACCATGTTCGTCAATGTCCAGCATCCGGGCGGTCACACCTCGGCGGAGGATTTTGCCGCCGGGCGGTTCGGCTCTGCCTTCCCGCATTACGATGGCTCGATCCCGCTTTCCGCAACGCTTGTCATCTGGCGTGAGGACGGCGGCAAGATCGGCGCCTGAGCACTTTCGCTGGACATTGCAGAAGGAAAGGGGCGCTGCGGCGCCCCTTTTTGTTTGTGCGCCGCACAGCAGAGGCAACAGCGACAGGTCGCGGGCATGGCGGCGGCGTGGCAGACTGAAAGGCGTGATTCGCAACAATGCGGGAGTGAAGGCGTGGCAGGAGACGGCGACGCAGCGATGGACTTGTTCGGCGCCGAACCGCCTTCGCGCAAAGAGCAGGCTGACAAGAGCGCGCCGGCACAGCAAAAGCCGGCGCGATCCCCTGCCCCGCAATCGGCACAGCAGGTCAGCGCCGCCGAGGCCGGCTACGACGCCTCCGCCATCGAGGTGCTGGAAGGCCTTGAACCTGTGCGCCGGCGCCCCGGCATGTATATCGGCNNATCGGCGGCACGGACGAGCGCGCCCTGCACCATCTCTTTGCCGAGGTCATCGACAATTCCATGGACGAAGCCGTCGCCGGTCATGCGACGCGCATCGAGGTGGAACTGGCGGCCGACGGCACCCTTGCCGTGACCGACAACGGACGCGGCATTCCGGTCGACCCGCACCCCAAATTCCCGGACAAGTCGGCGCTGGAAGTCATCATGACGACGCTGCATGCCGGCGGAAAATTCGATTCCAAGGTTTATGAGACCTCCGGCGGCCTGCACGGCGTCGGCGTGTCCGTGGTCAATGCCCTCTCCGACAGGCTGGAAGTGGAGGTCGCACGCGGGCGCCGTCTCTACCGCCAGCGCTTTGCCCGCGGCATCGCGCAGGGCCAGGTCGAGGATCTCGGCGAGACGATGAACCGTCGCGGCACCACCGTGCGCTTCCACCCCGACGAGGAGATTTTTGGACGCGGGGCCGCCTTCAAGCCGGAGCGGCTGATGAAGATGGCCCGCTCCAAGGCCTATCTCTTCGCCGGCGTCGAGATTCGCTGGCGCTGCGCGCCGGAAAAGGCAGGCGGCGCCAAGGCTGTGCCGACGGAGGCTGTCTTTCACTTTCCCGGCGGTCTGAAGGACTATCTGATCGAGGAACTGGGCGCGGAACGCCGCGTCACCGACGAGATCTTCGCCGGACGTGCCGGCGCGCCGGGCAAGCATGGCGCGGTGGAATGGGCCGTCGCCTGGCATGTCGGCGACGCCTCGTCAGCCTCTTATTGCAACACCGTGCCGACGCCCGAGGGCGGCAGCCATGATGCGGGCCTCCGAAGCGCGCTCCTGCGCGGCCTCAAGACCTATGCGGAGCTGACCGGCAACAAGAAGGGTGCCCTCATCACCGGAGATGACGTTCTGACGAGCGCCTCCACCATGCTCGCCGTCTTCATTCGTGAACCGGAATTCGTCGGCCAGACCAAGGATCGTCTGGCCACCACCGAAGCGACCCGCATCGTCGACAATGCCGTGCGCGATGCCTTCGACCACTGGCTGACCGCCTCGCCCGCCCAGGCCAACCGGCTTCTGGAATGGGTAGTCGACCGGGCCGAAGAACGCCTGCGCCGCCGCGCCGAAAAGGACGTCGCCCGCAAGACGGCGACCCGCAAGCTGCGCCTGCCGGGAAAGCTCGCCGACTGTTCCCGTTCGGAAGCGGAGGGATCGGAAATCTTCCTCGTTGAGGGCGATTCGGCCGGCGGATCGGCAAAACAGGCCCGCTTCCGCGAAAGCCAGGCTGTCCTGCCGCTGCGCGGCAAGATCCTGAATGTTGCCAGTTCCACCCGCGACAAGATCAGCCAGAACCAGCAGCTGGCCGACCTCATTCAGGCGCTGGGCTGCGGCACGGGCAAGACCTATCGCGGCGACGATCTGCGCTATGAGCGGGTGATCATCATGACCGACGCCGATGTCGATGGCGCCCACATCGCTTCTCTGCTCGTCACCTTCTTTTTCCGCGAAATGCCCGATCTCGTCCGCGACGGGCACCTGTTTCTCGCCGTTCCACCGCTTTACCGGCTCTCGGCGAAAGGCACGGTGGTCTATGCAAGGGACGATGCCGACCGGGAGCATCATCTGGCCACCACCTTCAAGAATAGCAAGAACGTTGAAATAAGCCGATTCAAAGGCTTGGGAGAAATGCTTCCAAATCAACTTAAAGAAACGACCATGCATCCGGAAAAGCGGACCCTGCTCCAGGTCAGCATTGCCGATGCCGAAGCCACGGTCGACACCATCGACCGCCTGATGGGCAACAAGCCCGAGGCCCGCTTCCAGTTCATCCAGGAGCGCGCGGACTTCGTGGAAGAACTGGACCTGTGAGGGAAACCCCTTAAAGCCGCTTCGGTGCAGAGGGCCTGAGGTCACACCGGAAACCAAAAAACCGCGAAAGACCGCGCTTTTCAGCCTCTTTCGTTGACTTATGGCCCGGCCCGGCGCAGGGTCCGCGCGCTTTCGGAGCGATCCGGGCGAACTGTGACGATCAGCGGGCTGGAGTGGCTATTGACCACCTTTGAAGAACTGGAACTGAGCGAGAAGGTCCTGAGCGCCGTCGGCAAGGCCGGCTATACGACGCCGACCCCGATCCAGGCGCAGGCCATTCCCCACGTTCTGGCGGGCCGCGACGTCCTCGGCATTGCCCAGACCGGAACCGGCAAGACCGCGTCCTTCACGCTGCCCATGCTGACCATTCTGGAGCGCGGGCGCGCCCGCGCCCGCATGCCGCGCACGCTCATTCTGGAGCCGACGCGCGAACTGGCCGCGCAGGTCGCCGAAAATCTTGAGACCTATGGCGCGGCCCACAACTATACGGTGGCCCTGCTGATCGGCGGCGTCTCCTTCGACGACCAGCTGAAGAAGCTCGGCCGCGGCGCCGACGTGCTGATCGCGACGCCGGGCCGCCTGCTCGACCACTTCGAGCG
>JAGRKQ010000104.1 GCA_020442235.1 Hyphomicrobiaceae bacterium
GTCGAAGAGCCGGTTGCCGCCGAGACCTCTGAGGAAACGACCGCCAGCGAAGAGACCGAAGAAGAGGTGGACGACAATCGCCCGAAGCGCTCGGGCTGGTGGCAACGCCGCTCCTTCTTCTGAAGTCCCCCGGATCGGCTGAAGGCTTTTTGACCGAAGCCCTCAGCCCTTGAGATGATCGCCGAGGCGGCTCACCGCCTCGGCGATTGTCGTTTCGGCGCCGGCAAAGGAGAGGCGCACATAGCGGTGTCCGCGCTCCAGGTCGAAATCGACCCCCGGCGTGATGGCAACGCCCGTCTCCTGAAGCACCGTTGCGGCAAAGTCCCGGCTGTCGTTCGAGAACGGCGTCACATCGGCATAGATGTAGAACGCCCCGTCCGCCGGCAGGATGTCGCGAAAGCCGATCTTTGGCAGGCTCTCCAGAAGCCGTGCGCGATTGCGCGCATAGCCGGCCTTGATCTCTTCCAGCGCCGGCGTGTCCTCGAAAACGGCTTCCGCCACGATCTGCGACAGTGCCGGTGCGCAGATGAAGAGGTTCTGCTGCAGCCGCTCCACCGTGCGCACGAGTTCCGGCGGGATCACCATCCAGCCGATGCGCCATCCGGTCATGCAGAAATATTTGGAGAAGGAATTGATGACGACCGCCTTGTCCGTGGCCGCAAGAATGCTCTCCTCCGCCCCCTCATGCACGAGGCCGTGATAGATCTCATCGGAGATGTAGGCGATGCCGGCATCCTCGGCAGCCCGCGCCAGCGCCTTTTGCGCCTCCGGTTGCATCACCGTCCCGGTGGGATTGTTCGGGCTGGCAACAAGCAATGCAGACAACGGCTTGACTGAATGTTCTTCAAGCAATGCTTCAGGTGAAAGCACCCAGCGGCTTTCCGCTTTCAGGGCAATTTCCGCCGGCACCATGTCGAGCGCGCGCACGATGTTGCGATAGGCCGGATAACCCGGCGCCGGCAGGGCGATCCGCGCACCGGCATCGCACAGTGCAAGAAAGGAGAGGATGAACCCGGCCGAAGACCCCGTGGTGATGACAATGCGCTCCGGGGCAATGTCGAGGCCGTGACGCTCCTTGTAGTGACGGGCGATGCGGGCGCGCAGGCTCGGTCGTCCCAGCGCCTCGGTATAACCGAGCTTGTCGGCCTCCTTTGCCAGCGCCCGTTCCGCCGCCTTGCGCGCTGTCTCCGGCAGAGGGGCAGCCGGTTGCCCGACCTCCAGATGCAAGACCGACTGGCCGGCCGCCTCGCGCGCGGCGGCCTCGCGCATCACATCCATCGCCAGAAAGGCATCGATCTGGCCGCGCGCGGACAGCGCAACCGGCAACTGGGGCGACAGCAAAGAACGCGAAGCGGTCATGGGAATGCCGAATTCCTCATTTGTGATGCGCCATGACGTCGGTTGACCGGCACCCGGCGGCTGATACCTTCCCATGACACGCTGCGCCTTTCGAGGGAAGGCAGAGGTGCCAAAGGACAGACCGATGACCCGAACCGCATTGCGGGCCCTGACTTCTTCCGCCGTTCCGCCTGGCGTCGGCCTGTGGCGCCGTCTTGCCCGCCGCCTGGCCCACAGCGCCCTTTCCCTCACACTGGCAGGTGCCGTCAGCCTGGGTGCCTTCACGACCAGCGCTTCGGCGCAGCGTCGCATTCCGATCATCCGCGATGCCGAGGTCGAGGCCCTGATGCGCGATTACGCCGCGCCGATCCTATCCGCCGCCGGGCTCGGGCGGTCCGCCATCGAGGTCGTCATTGTCAACGATCGCGATTTCAACGCCTTCGTCGCCGATGGCCGGCGCATCTTCATCAATCTCGGCGCCATCCTTCAATCCGACACACCCGGAGAGGTCATCGGCGTTCTGGCGCATGAAACCGGTCATCTGGCCGGCAATCATCTGGCCCGCATCCGTCAGGAATTGGCACGCGCGCAGGTCATTTCCGCTGTCGCCATGCTTGCCGGCGTTGCCGCTGTTGCAGCGGGCGCTGCGACCGGATCGCGCGATGTGACCCGCGCCGGCGCGGGCATCGTCTCCGGCGGTGGCAATGTCGCCGCCCGCACGCTTCTCGCCTATCAGCGCGGCGAGGAACTGGCCGCCGACCGCGCCGCCCTCACCTATCTGCAGGCGTCCGGCCAGTCCGCGCGCGGCATGCTGACGGTTTTCCGGCGCTTTGCCGGCCAGACGATGTTTTCCGGCCGTTATGTCGACCCCTATGTGCTGTCTCATCCGCTGCCCAACGACCGCATCGCCCTTGTCGAGCGCCTTGCCCAGCAGAGCCGCTATTACGACCGCCCCGATCCGGCCGAGTTGCAGCTGCGCCACGATCTCGTGCGGGCCAAGCTGATCGCCAGCCTGGAAGGCGCGCGCACCATCGCCCGCCATTATCCCGACAGCGACACCACTCTGCCGGCCCGCTATGCGCGCGCCATTGCCGCCGGGCGCTTTTCCAGCCCCCGTGAAGCCGCACGCCTCTTCGATCAGTTAATCGCCAGCGCACCGTCCAATCCCTGGTTCTGGGAAGCCAAGGGCCAGGCCATGTTCGAGGCCGGCCGGGCGCGCGAGGCCGCCGAAGCATATCGCAGGGCCATCGAACTGGCGCCCGATGAACCGCTGATCCGCGTCCTTTATGGCGCGGCGCTGGTCGAGACCGGCTCGGACGGCGTTCTGCGCGATGCCGTCAACCAGCTGGAACGCGGCCTTCGCACCGAACAGCTTGCCATCGGCTTCCGCTTTCTCGGCCGGGCCTATTCACGCCTTGGCGATGATGGCCTTGCCGTGCTCGCGGCGGCATCGGAAGCCTTTGCATCTGGCGACATCGACGGCGCCAAGGGCTTTGCCCGCCGCGCGCAGGGCCTGCTCGCCCGCGGCTCGCCCGGCTGGTTGCGCGCCGAAGACATCATCACCTATGAGCCACCCCGGCTTTAAGAGTTTCACCGGAGATTCCACATCCATGACCACCCGTTCGCTTCTGGCCGGCCTTGTTCTGGCCGCAGCCGCCGTCGTTCCTGCCCTCGTCGGCCTTGCATCCCTCAAGGGTGAACCCGAACCGATGGTGATCGAGGAAGCCCCGGCCGAGCCGGCCGTTTCTGAATTGAGGGCCCTCCTGGAAGCCGATCCGGAAGGCGCGGTTGCCCTGGTGCGCCAGGCGCTGCTGACCGATCCCAACATCCTGGAAGAAGCGATCACCGCGCTCGAAACCCAGCGCGCCGAGGCGCAGGCGGCAGCGGTCGGCGACGTCATCGCCGCCAATCAGGCAGCGATCTTCGAGTCCGAGCACAACATCGTGCTCGCCAATCCCGAAGGCACAATCACGCTGGTGGAGTTCTTCGACTACAATTGCGGCTTCTGCCGCAGGGCGCTCGAGGATCTCGATGCCCTTGCTGAAGCGCATCCCGAACTGCGCATCGTGGTCAAGGAATTCCCCGTTCTGGGTCAGGATTCGGTCGATGCGGCGCGCGTCTCGCTGGCCTTTGCCATGCAGGAAGGGCTCGACTACGCCTTCTTCCACAACGAGCTTCTGGGCAATCGCGAACGGGCGAACGGCGAGGAAGCACTGGCGCTCGCCGAACTGCTCGGCGCCGACATGGACCGCCTGCGCGAAGACATGACCTCTCCGGCGATCGAGGCGGCCATTCGCGAATCCTACGAACTGGCCAATGCCCTCGGCATCAATGGCACGCCGAGCTTTGTCGTTGGCGACCAGCTGATCTTCGGGGCCGTGGGTTTTGACGCCCTCGTCGCGGCCGTTGCGAGCGCTGCGGGAAGCTGACCGCAAACCGGCATGAACCGAGGCGGCTCAGGAACGCGCTTGCTCTTGGACGCCTCTTCATGCCATGACCAGTTGCCCTCGCGGCAGGCCCTGTGAAAGCGCCGGTTTCATGTCTCTCGTTTTCGTCATCAACGGCCCGAACCTCAATCTGCTCGGAACCCGCGAGCCGGACGTCTACGGCCATGAGACGCTGGAAGACGTCGAGGCACTGTGCCGCGACAGGGCCCGCGATCTCGATCTTGAGGTCGATTTCCGCCAGTCCAATCATGAAGGCGTGCTTGTCGACTGGATCCACGAGGCCCGCACGCTGGCCGACGGCATCATCATCAATGCCGGCGCCTATACGCACACCTCGATTGCCCTGCGCGATGCCCTCAAGGGCGTCGGCCTTCCGGCCATCGAGATCCATCTGTCGAACACCCATGCCCGCGAACCTTTTCGCCACCGCTCCTATCTGGCACCGGTGGTCAATGGCGTGATCGCGGGCTTCGGCATCAACAGCTACGCTCTTGCCCTCATCGCCATGAGCGAGCTGATCGATTAGTCAGAACGGGCCGGCATCGCGGCCACGGACACAGAAGAACGAAGATCCACACCATGTCGAAAAACGCCTCCTCCTTTGACACAGGCCTCATTCGCCAGCTCGCAGAGCTTTTGAACGAGACCGACATCTCCGAGATCGAAGTCGAAAAGGAAGATCTTCGCATTCGCGTGGCGCGCACCATCACCGTCAGCGCGCAGGTCGCCGCCCCGATGGCCGCACCGGCCGCCGCAGCGCCCGCACCCGCGGCTCCGGCCCCGGCGGCTGACAAGCCCGCCGCCGAAGCAGTGACCGGCGAGGTGGTGCCCTCCCCGATGGTCGGCACCGCCTATTATTCTCCCGAACCCGGCGCCCGCCCCTTCATCGAGGTCGGCGACACCGTGCGCGAAGGCCAGACGCTGCTGATCATCGAAGCCATGAAGACGATGAACCAGATCCCGTCCCCGCGCGGCGGCAAGGTCAAGGCGATCCTTGTCGAAGACGGCCAGCCGGTCGAATACGGCGAACCGCTCGTCCTCATCGATTGAGGAGCCGGGCATGTTTTCCAAGGTTCTCATCGCCAATCGCGGCGAAATTGCTCTGAGGGTGCTGCGCGCCTGCAAGGAACTCGGCATCGCCACCGTCGCCGTGCACTCGACGGCCGACGCCAACGCCATGCATGTGCGCCTTGCCGACGAAAGCGTGTGCATCGGCCCCAACCCGGCGCGCGACAGCTATCTGAACATCCCCCAGCTTCTGGCGGCCTGCGAGATCACCGGCGCCGATGCGGTCCACCCCGGCTATGGCTTCCTCTCCGAGAACGCCCGCTTCGCCGAAATCATTGAGGCGAACAACGTCGCCTTCATCGGCCCGTCGGCGGAGCATATCCGCATCATGG
>JAGRKQ010000105.1:0-3557 GCA_020442235.1 Hyphomicrobiaceae bacterium
GCAGCGAATTGACCGTGAGCGAAAGGACTGGATTCCCGGGTCAAGCCCGGGAATGACGGAGTGCTTGGGGCAGGGCCTTGCTATCTCTCAAACGTCATTCCCGCCCCTGAGGCGGGAATCCAGACTGAGACTGATAAAAACAATAAGCGCCGAAGAGGCACCGGGCTTTCGCCCGCCCCCGCGGAGCCGCGCGCGAAGCGCGCTGGCGTGAGCGAGAAAAACCGACAATAAGCGCCGAAGAGGCGCCGGCGCTTATGCGCCGCCCCCGCGGAGGCGGTGAGCCAAGCGAACTCGCCGTGAGCGAAAGGAACTCCCGAAGAGGGGTCGCCATTGATGCGGCGCACACAATGGGTTAGGCCGGGCCGGGCTTTCTGGCACGGATGCACCGCATGACCGACACCGCTTTCGACGTTCTGACCATCGGCAACGCCATCTATGACGTGCTGGCGCATGTCGATGACGCCTTCCTCGTGCGCGAGGGGCTGGTCAAGGGCTCCATGCGCCTGATCGACGCCGAAGAGGCCGTGCGGCTTTACGACCATATGGGCCCTGCTGTGCGCCAGTCCGGCGGCTGTGCCGGAAACACCGCTTCCGGCATTGCCTCCTTCGGCGGCCGGGCAGCCTTCATCGGCAAGGTGGCGAGGGACGAGGTCGGCGAGGCCTATGCCCACGACCTGCGCGGTTTCGGCGTTGCCTTTGCAACGCCGCCGCTGGAGATGGGGGCGGGCATTCCGTCCGGCCGGTCGATGATCCTGATCGCGCCGGATGGCGAGCGCACCATGAACACCTTCCTCGGCGCGGCGAACGAACTGACGCCCGCCGACATCGACGAGAAGACCGTCGCCGGCGCGTCGGTGACCTATCTTGAGGGCTATCTCTGGGATCCGCCGAAGGCCAAGGAAGCCTTCCGGGTGGCGGCCGACATTGCCCATGCGCATGGCCGCAAGGTGGCGCTGACGCTTTCCGACAGCTTCTGCGTCGACCGGTTCCGCGGTGAATTTCTCGATCTTCTGCGCTCCAGGCGCGTCGACATCCTGTTCGCCAACGAGGCGGAAATCCACGCGCTTTACGAGACCGGCGATTTCGACAGCGCGATTGCCGGGCTCGCCCGCGATGCCGCGCTCGGCGTGGTGACGCTCGGCGAGAAGGGCTCGCTCATCGTCGAGGGCGACCGGCGCATTCCCGTGCCGGCGCATCCGGTCGAGCGGATCGCGGATTCGACCGGCGCGGGCGATCTTTTCGCCTCCGGCTTTCTCTTCGGCCATACGCGCGGCTATCCGCACGGGCTTTCCGCCGAGCTTGGCGCTCTTGCCGCCTCAGAGGTCATCGCCCATATCGGCGCGCGGCCGGAAGGCTCGCTGCTGGAACGGGCCGAGCAGGCCGGCATGCTGGAACGCTGATTTCAGGGCGCAACAAAAAGGCCGGCTCTGAAAGCCGGCCTTTTTCATCTTCAGGCGATGGCGCCCGCAAGCAGCGTTTCCTCAGGCGATGGCGCCTTCGATCCACTTCTTCAGGTCCGACTTGGAGCCGGCGCCGACCTTCTGCGCGATCGGCTGGCCGTTCTTGAAGGCGATCATGGTCGGGATCGACATGATGCGGAACTGGCCGGCAATCGCCGGGTTGGAATCGACATCGACCTTCACGATCGAGACCTGGTCGCCCATCTCTTCGGAAAGCTCTTCCAGGAAGGGCGCAATCATGCGGCAGGGGCCGCACCATTCCGCCCAGAAATCGACGACGACCGGCTTGGCGGATTTCAGGACATCCGCCTCGAAGCTGGCGTCGGTGGTCTTTTCGGTGGCCATGGTCATTGCCTTTCAGGAAAAAGAGAAGATGTGTCGGCGGGGAAGGTAGGAAGCCCCCCCCGACACCGTCAAGAGGCGCGATGTCGCGCGCCGCTATTCACCACAATTTGTGTGAAGAAGCTGTTCAAGCGCCACATCTAGTGTCTGCGGCGCAATCCAGTCGAGGCGTGGCCCGGCCGTCCACAGGATTGCCGCCTCAATCGTGCGATCCGTGAAGCGCGGTTTCAGAAGGGCGCGGTAAAGCGCCATCTGCCGCAGGATGGAGACAGGCAGGGCATCGGGTGCCGGCGGGCTGGAAGCGGTCTTGAAGTCGGCGATCACGACGCGGTCCGGCTCAATCACCAGCCGGTCGATTCGCCCCAGAACCGGCCTTTGCGTGCCGTCGCGCGCCAAAAGCGTTCCGGCGACGGCGACCTCGGCCCGCGCCGCGCCGGAAAACAGAAGCGCGGCTTCCGGCGCGGCCATCACCGCCTCGACCTCGGCCTGAAGCGCGCTTGCCGCATCCGCCGCCAGCCCTTCTCGTGCAAGGAAGGCGAGGGCCCGCGCCCGGCGTTCCACGGGGGCAATCGCCGGCAGATGCTGGAAGAGATGATGGGCCAGCGTGCCGCGCTTCAGCGCCAGCGCCCGCTCGGGCGTTTGCAGCGCTTCCAGCGCCGCGCGCCCACCCTTTGCCTCGCCCTCTTCGCTCTCGGTGCCCGAGGCGGCAAGGCGCAGCGGCACAGGCGGGGCTGCCGGGGCGGGACCAAGGGCACTGCGGATGATTGCGGGCACGGGAAGCGTCGGGGCGGCTGCGTGCGGCTCGCTCCCGGTCTTGCCGCCGGGCGGCGGCGTGCCGTCGCGGTCGAAAACCAGAACGGGCTCGTCGAACCCCTCGCGCGCTTCCAGCCGCCCGTCGGCTTCCAGTGCATCGCGCACCAGCCCATACCAGTGGCCGGGGCCGGGCTTTTGCGTGTTGTAGTGGCCGGTGACGATGAGCTGCTCTTCGGCACGGGTCATCGCGACATAAAGAAGCCGGCGGTATTCTTCCTCGTCGCGCGCCACCATGAAGGCCATCGTGTCCTTGACGGCCTTGGATGCGGCGTCGGCCCCGGCGATCAGGAAGGGCGGCATCGCCGCTTCGCCGGACGCCTGCGGAAACAGCATCGACGCGGCATTGACCTTCGAGGCCTTGCCCATGGTCTCGCACAGGAACACCACCCGCGCTTCCAGCCCCTTGGCCGAATGCACGGTGACGATGCGCACCGAATCGCCGGCGACATCGAGGTCGCGCTTCGATTCGCCGGTGCCGGCTTCCAGCCGGGCAAGCGCAGCCTGCAGGGTTTCTGCGCCCTCGCTCTCGATTTCGAGCAGGAAGGCGAGGAAGGCGTCGAGCACGTCGTCCACTTCACTGCCGAGCCGCTGGCGGAACCGGCCCCTGCGGCCGCCACTGGCCAGCACCCGCATCGCCAGCTCATAGGGACGGTCGAAATCCGCCCGCGCCCGCCAGAAATCGAGATCGGCGAGGATGGCGGCCAGCGCCGGGTCGGTCTCGGCCGCGTGTCTCAGGGCCTGAAAGAGCGTCGCCTTGCGCGGTGCCGCCAGCACTTCCAGCGCCGCATCGTCAAGCTCGAAGACCGGGCTCTTCAGAAGCGCGGCGAGTGACAGATCGTCCTCGGGCAGAAGCAGGACCGAAAACAGCGCCATCATGTCGCGCACGGCGATTTCGTCGGTGAGGGTGAAGCGGTCGAGACCGGCGACCGGCAGGCCCTTTGC
>JAGRKQ010000105.1:3638-4390 GCA_020442235.1 Hyphomicrobiaceae bacterium
ACACCGCGCGCGATCTCGGCCCGGATGCGTTCGGCGATGCATTCGGCAAGGCGCGGCACGGCGGCGGTTTCTGCCTCGACCGTCTCGGTCCAGCGCTCCGGTTCGTCAGCCCTGGTGTTGAAGAACACCGGCCAGACCTCCACCCGCCCCGGCATCGGCTTTTGCGCCTGATGCACCACCGCTTCGTCCTCAAGCGCGACCCCGGCCCGCGCCTCTTTGCGGGCAAACACGGCATCGACGCTTTTCAGGACTTCGGGTGAAGAGCGGAAGGAGAGCGTCAGCGGCACGGTCTCGAAACTCTTCCCGGCCCCGCCGGCGCGTTTGGACAGCCGGGCGTGGATGTCGCGGAAAAGCTGCGGCGCGGCGCCCTGGAAGGAATAGATCGACTGTTTCGGATCGCCGACGGCAAAGACCGTGCGGTCCGCCGCGCGTGATGTTTCGCCGGCAAAAAAATCTTCAACCAGCGCGCCGATGATCGCCCATTGCGCCGCGCTCGTATCCTGCGCTTCGTCGACGAGCACATGATCGATGCCGGCATCGAGCTTGTAGCGCACCCATTCGGCCGCCCCCTGGCGCGTCAGAAGGCCGGCGGTGCGCTCCACGAGGTCGGAAAAGGAGAGCAGCCCGCGCGCCGCCTTTGCCCGCTCGATGTCGGCGATCACCGCGCGCGCCATGGTGAAGAGCGCCGAGGAGCGTTCCAGCACCCGCAAGGCCCACAATTCCTCGCGCAGCGCCTCAAGCCTCTGCTGTTC
>JAGRKQ010000105.1:4595-6160 GCA_020442235.1 Hyphomicrobiaceae bacterium
GACGGCCCGGCGCACCGCCGCCAGAACCGAAGCGGCGAGGAAAGGGCTTTGCGCCATGTCGCGGCTGACCGCCTCGGCCTCGCGCCCCGGTTCAAGGCCGAGATAGGCGCGGCAGGCGGCCGCAAAGCGCGCCGGTCCGTCTTCGCCAAGATAGGGCGCCAGGATCTCCGCCTTGCCGCTGAGGGTCTTCAGATGCTCGGCAAGGCCGTCATCGCTGAGGGCGGCAAGAAGCACGCGCGCCGCCGAAGTGAGCGACGCATCCCGGCCGGAAAGACCGGCAAGCAGCGCCCGGTCGCAGGCCTCGCGCCGCAGCCGCTCTTCCTCGTCCTCGCTCAACAGCGAAAAGGCCGCCGCGACATCGGCCTCCAGCGGAAAGGCGTGCAGCAGGCGCTCGGCGAAGGCGTGAATGGTCTGCACCTTGAGCCCGCCCGGCGTGTCGAGCGCATGGGCGAAAAGCCCGCGCGCCCGGCGCAGCATCGCCGGGGCTGGCGGCAGGCCTGAAAGGGCCTCGATCTCGTCGGCAAGCGCGCCCTCTCCGGCGACCGCCCAGCGCGCCAGCGTCGTCAGCACGCGCCGGGCCATTTCGGCTGCCGCCGCGCGGGTATAGGTGAGGCAGAGGAGCCGGCCCGGATCGGCGCCTTCCAGCATCAGCCGTGTCACGCGCGAAGCAAGCACATGGGTCTTGCCCGAGCCGGCATTGGCAAAGACGAAGGCCGAGCGCGCGGGATCGGACGCCCGGCGCTGGCGATCCCGGGTTTCGATGGGGATGGGGTTCGTCTCAGGCATCATCCGGTCTCGTCCGCATCGCTTTCCATTCCCCATTCGGAAAGTCGCGCCAGATGGTCGTAGTCGCCGGCAAAACGGCGCGGCGCGGGCCGGCGCTGGGCAGCAAAGGCGAAGCCTTCCTGCCGCATCAGGGCGATCAGCGCCTCAAGCTCGCCCCGCACCTTGTCGTGAAGGTTGCCCGCCGGCTGCGCCTGCTCCTTGAAGCCGCCGCGCCCGGCGCCGATCTGCACATGGATCAGGTCGCCCGGCGCTGCCGCGACAATGCCCTCAAAGGCGCCGTCCAGCACCATGGCCATTTCCATCGGCAATTGCGGCGCCAGTCCGGCTTCGACCTGCTTCCTGGAGGGCGGCTTGCCGGTCTTGAAGTCGATGATGTCGACCCGCCCGTCGCCATGAAGGTCGATGCGGTCGGCGCGGCCGCGCAGCCGGAAGGGTTCCCCGGCGATGTCGATCGTCATCGCGCCAGAGGCTTCGGCATGGCGCGTCAAACCAAGTGCTATGCGTCCGGCTTCATAGTCGAGAAGATCGGGCACCAGGGCGCTCAGCCGTGCCGACCAGGTTGCGGCGAGCGCCGGAAAGGCATCCAGCCGCGAAAACACCCTTGCGATGACGGCCCGCAGCGCTTCGGGTGCATCCGGCGCAGAAGGGTCGATCCCGTCCTTGACCAGCGCCTCGCTGACCGCATGAACGAGGCTGCCGCGATCGCGCGCATCCGGTTCCTCGCCGATCATCGGCGCAGCTTCCAGCTTCAGGATGTGGCGGGCGTAAAGCGCATATGG
>JAGRKQ010000105.1:6264-8917 GCA_020442235.1 Hyphomicrobiaceae bacterium
CCGGGCGCGGCATCGAGGTCGCGCGCCGCCGCCAGAACCGCATCGCCGCGCGCACGCGCCGCTTTCAGGACGCCTTCCGGCAGTGCCGCCTCCAGCCGCAGCCACCAGCGCGAGGGCACGAGCGGCGCGCTGGCGCTGCGTCTGGCACGGGCCAGAACAACATTTTGTCGGCAAAGAACTTGTTCCACGTCATGGGCGGCAAGGCCGATCTGGCGTTCCGGCGGCTCCAGTTTCAGGGCGCGGCGCATGGCGCGCGAGACGAAGGGATCGGTCGTGGCGGCGGCCGGCCAGACGCCTTCTTCGAGGCCGGCGAGAAGGGTGAGGCTTGCCGGCAGCAGGCGCGCTTCCAGGGGGCCGAGGATCTGGACGCGCGGGTCGGCCGGCCGGGACGGGCGCACGGCGAGCCCGGCGGCAAGCGCGGCGAGGACAGGGTCGAGATCGCGGGGCGCGACGGCAAGCCCTGCATCCGGGCTTGCGGCGATGGCGGAAAAAAGCCCGGCAAGCGCCTCCCCCGCCTCGCCGGCAAGGATGCGCGCTTCGCCATCCGGGCCGCGGCTGATGCGGCAGAGCGTTTCGCTTAATAAGAGGACGGTTTCGCCCAGCGGCCGTTCGGTGAAGGCTTGGTCTGAAAGCGGCCCAAAGGCTTCGGCAATCCGTTCGATCAGATCGTCGATGTCGGCATCGTCCGTGGCATCGAGACCCTTGGCGAGCACCGCAATCCGCGCCTTTTCCGCCCGCTGCCGGCGATGGGCGCTCAGCGCCGCACGCAGCCCCTCAAGCCCCGCTGCCGGGGCCGGTCCGCGAAGCGCCGCACGTTCCAGAAGCCGCGCCCTGCGGCGGCATTCGGCCCGTTCCAGCCCGAAAGCGGCGAGCGGATGCTTCAGAAGCGAAAGCAGCAGCGTCGGCGTGAAGCCTTCGGCGACAGCGCGGGCGGCGAGCGCGGCCAGAATGCCCTCGGGCGTCTGCATCAGCGGCGTGCCGGCGCTGTCGTCGGCGGCGATCCCGTAGCGGTCGAGCTCGGCGGCAACCCGCCGCGCCAGCGCCCGGTCGGGGGTGACGAGGATCGCCGGCAGCGTTTCCTCGCCGATGGCAAGACGCAGCCGCGCGGCGATGGCGCGCGCCTCGTCCGCTTCGTTTTCCGCCTCGATCAGCTCCAGCCCGTCAAAGGCGGCCGCTTCACCCGGATCGAGTGCCGGGGCCGGCTGATGATGCGCGGCGGGCAGGAAGGCGTGGGTAACGATGCGGCGGCGTGGACTGGCAAGCCGGTCTTCCGGCCCCAGCATGCGCACATCCGCGGGCTCGGCGCCGAGCCGGTTCAAAAGGCTCTGAAGGCCATATTGCGGATGGGCGGCGGCCTCGTCGCCGGCTTCGAGCAACGCCGCACGCGCCTCCGGTGCCAGCGTTTCGTCAAAGCCGGGCAGAACGACGATGCCCTGCGGCGCGGCGGCAATGGCGGCCAGAAGCCGCGCGGTGGCCGGGATGGAGCCGGTGGACCCGGCGGCGATGGTGACGCCCGCCGGGCGGGTGCGGTGGCGTTCGGCCTCATGCGCAAGACGCTGGTTGCGCAGCCTTGCAGTGGAGATGAGGCCGCGTTCGTCCAGAAGCGCCGGATGGGCTTCGGCGGCGATGGCGACAAGCTGGCGGCTGATCTGCCAATAGGCGGCGAGCGCTTCGGGCACGAGGGCGTCGAGCCCGGCAAAATCGCCCTCGGCGGTTTCCACCTCCTCCATCAGCCGCTGAAGATCGCCGGCAAGGCGGATGCAATCGGCGATCCGGCCGGAAAACACCGGCTGGACGGACGGATCGGTGGCGGCAAGAGCGCTGCGGATGGCCGCGCTCGCCGACTGGATCAGGCGGGCCAGAAGAAGGCGCTGTTCGATGCGTCCCGCCGGGCGCAGCGCATGAAGCCCGCCATCCTCGTCAGCCGGGTCGAGCCGGTCCTCAACATCGCCGATGGGATGGATCACCGGCAAAAGGCCGCCCAGCCCGCGCGCTTCCAGCTTGGCCCCGAGACAGGCGCCAAGAAGCCGCGCCGCACGCCGGGTGGGCACCAGAAAGGTGGTGTCGATCAGCGCGAAGGGATCATCGCCCGGTGCCGGGATCGCCGGGTCGAGCCCGCCATCGAGCCAGAGATCGCCAAGCTGGTCGAAGAAGTCGGCCCCGGCGCGAAGGCTGGCAAGGCGCAGCGTCGGGCGCGGCCCTTCCATCGTCAGGCGGCCGAATCGGCGATCGCCCGCTCGGCGTCCGTGATGGCGGCGGGCGTTCCGACATGCAGCCAGAGCCCTTCCAGGCGCAGACCGTAGAGCCGCCCGTTCTCAAGCGCCGTGTCGAACAGCCGGTTGAGCGAAAAGCGGCCTTTGGGCGCTCCCGCAAAGACGCGCGGATGCACGATTGCCGTGCCCGAATAGATGAAGGGTGCGACATGGCGCTCGATGCGCCGGCTCAGTTGCCCGTCTTGGCGCATGGAAAAATCCCCCCGCCCGGATATGCCGACGCTGGTCGGCGCTGGGGCCAGAAGAAGCAGAAAGTCCATGCGCTCCGGGTCATAGGCCCTGGCAAGCCTGAGGATGTTGGGCGTCGTGCCTTCGATCCAGAAACTGTCGGCATTGGTCAGAAGGAAAGGTGCGTCGCCGAGAAGGGGCAGCGCCTTGAC
>JAGRKQ010000105.1:9050-14350 GCA_020442235.1 Hyphomicrobiaceae bacterium
TCCAGCGCATGATCGATGAGCGGTTTGCCGGCAACCTCGACCAGCGGCTTCGGGCGCGTGTCCGTCAGGGGCCGCATGCGCGTGCCGAGGCCTGCCGCCAGAACCATCGCCTTGTCGGGAATGCACCCCATCGTCGTTTCAACCGCTCCGATTCAGCCTAAAACCGATCCGGGAAAAGGTCGGCCATTGTCTGGCGCACGTCAATCAGCGCCTCATGGGCGAGCGCGCGCCGCAGCGCCGCCTCGACACGCGGCAGATGGGCGAGATAGCGCGGCTTGCCGTCACGTTTGTTAAGTCGGCAAAATATCCCGAGAATCTTGGTCGAACGCTGGGCGCTCATGATTGCATAGGCCTCGGCAAAAGCGTCCTTGTCGAAGCCTCTTGCGCCGGTTGCGCGCGCGTTTTTTCGGCGTGCATCGGCATAGGCATCAAGAATGGCGCCGCGCAGCGTCTCGGGAACGTCGACGCGTGCATCCTCGGCGAGCGAGGCAAGATCATAGGCCGAGGGGCCGATCACCGCATCCTGATGGTCGATGAAGGCGGCGCGGCGATGACCGCTTTCCTGATCCAGCCAGAGGATGTTGGGCGAATGCACGTCGCGTAAGACAAGCGACGGTTCTGCACGGTCGAGCCGCCCGAGCGCGGCCTCCCAGGCGGCGAAGAAGGCCGCGCGCTCCCGGGCGCTGAACGGCCGGTCATGATGCGGGCCATACCAGTCGGGCAGAAGCGACAGCTCGATCTCCAGCGCACCGCGATCATAGGCGGGGAAGCGGTAGGTTCCATGCCCGGAAACGGAAACCTCCGCCGGCGGCGGCGCGCCATGAAACGCGGCCAGGGCGCGCGCGGCTTCGACATAGCGTTCGGCGATCGGGACGCCGGCATCGTCGAGAATGCCTTCCGGCCCGAGATCGTCGAGAAGCAGCAGCCCTTCGGCAAGATCCTGGCCAAGGACGCGCGGCGCGGAAAGCCCCGCATCGTGCAGGACCCGGGTAACGGCCACGAAGGGCATGACCTCCTCGGCAAGATGGGCGATGCGGCTGTAGGGCAGGCCGTCCTTCACCGGCGGGCCGTCGGGCTGGCGCGGTGCATCCATCAGGATCAGCGGCGTTCTTTCCGCTGTGGTGATGCGCTCGTAACGCCGGCTGGAGGCATCTGCGGCCATCGGAACGCGCCGGCAGTCCCCTTCGGTGCGCCAGTTATTGAGCCGGCTTCTGATCAGTCTGCTGCGACGCCAGCGGCCAAGGGCATCATCGCTGCCGGCTAGTGTGATGTCGCGCTCTGCTTCGCCGGCAAAGAAAAGGCTGACGACGAGATCGGCCGTGCCGATCCGGCCTTCCGCCCGCTCCGCCCATTCGACGAGAAGGATGCGATCCTCTTCCGCATCGAGGCCAAGCTCCTCCACCTCGTCGGCCGATCCGAGCCGATAGAGATCGCTGTGAAGGATGCTGCGGCCGAGAAGCCGGTAGGGCTGCACGAGCGTATAGGTGGGGCTGGGGACCTCCAGTGCGTCGTCCCCGGCGAAGGTGCGCAGGATCGCGCGCGCCAGCGTGGTCTTGCCCGCCCCCATCGGCCCGTCAAGGAAGACGGTGTCGCCGGGGCGCAAGGCCAGCGCCAGATCGGCGCCGAAAGCGGCCATACCATCCGCCGGGACGCGCAGGATCTCAGCCGACATGGGTCTCGATGGGCAGGGTCATGCGCGCGACCGTGCCGAAGCCCTTGCGGCTCCACAGCCGCAGGTTCCCGCCATGCAGCCGGACGAATTTCTGCGCCAGCGTCAGGCCGAGGCCGGGGCCCTGGCGCACATTGCGATCGCTGGCGGTCTCGAACGGGTCGAGCACGCGGTCGAGTTCGCTCTGCGTCATGCCGATGCCGCGGTCGATGACGGAGATGCTGAGCGCGTCTTCACGCCCGCGCACGCGCACCTTCACCGTCGAGCCCACCTCGCTGGAATGCACCGCATTGGCGACGAGATTGTAGACGGCCTGGCGCAGGCGCTGCGGATCGACCATGGCCGAACCGAGCCGGCCGGGCACGTCGATGTCGATGCTGATGTCCTTGTCTTCCAGCCGGTCGCGCAGCCCTTCGATGGCATCGAAGATCAGCCGGGAGATTTCGGTTTCAGCCAGATTGAGCGCCAGAACGCCGGCATCGATGGAGGCAAGGTCGAGGATGGAGTTGACCAGCGCCATCAGCGAGGCGCCGGCGGTGCGGATGTGGTCGAGATAATCGCGCTGGCGTTCGCTGAGATTGTCGGTCTCGCCGGCGGCGATCATGTCGGCGAAGCCGATGACCGAGGTCAATGGCGAGCGCAGTTCGTAAGAGACGTGCTGGATGAAATTGGTCTTGATCTGGTTGGCTTCTTCCAGCCGGAGATTGGAAGCCTTGAGGTTTTCTGCCGCGCGCACCGTGTCGGTCACGTCGTGGAAGGAAACGAGCGTCGCCCCGTCGACCAGCGGCAGGGCGTTGAGGTCGATGACCCGCCGGTCCTTCAGCTCCAGCCGGTTGACGAAGCCGGTGCGCCCGCCGGTCAGCGAGCCGATGAAGCCGCGCAGCGGGCGCAGCGCCTCGGCCGTGACAAGGCTCGTCTGGCAGGCTTCGAGGATTTTGCCCACATGGGTGCCCGGTTCCAGAACGCCCGGCGCCAGCGCCCAGAGCGCGGCGAAGGCGGCGTTGGAGAGCTTCAGCTTGCCATCGGCGCCGAACACGGCAACGCCTTCGCGCAGGCCGTCCAGCGTGTCGCGCTGGTCCTTCAGAAGTGCGTTGACCTGCGAGGCGAGCGAAACGCGCTGGGTTTCGTTGTCGAAGATGAAGGTCGCGCCGCCACGCGCATGGCCGCGCCCGCGCACGGTGAGCGTGCGCCCGTCCGGCAGCCGCCACTTGGCGTCATAGGGCGTCCCATCTGTGAAGACGGCGCGAAACTCTTCGCGCAGCTTGGAGAAGTCGCAGTCTTCAGGCACCTGCCGGCGGGCGCGCAGATCGGCCAGAAGCGCCCCGCTGTCCGGCCGCGAGGAGAGCTTGCCCGGCTCGATCTGGAAAGTCTTGCGGAAGCCCGCATTGGCGTAGCGCAGCGTGCGATCGGAATCGAACACGATGGCGGCAGCGCTGAGGGCGTCCAGCGTGCGGTCCATGGCCTCGTCGGCGCTGCGCGCGCGCGCTTCCATCTGCGCCGTTTCCTCTGCATCCAGCGCCATGCCGATGGAGCCGCCGGGTGAGGCCGCATCGATGATGTCGCAGGCCCGCCGCCGCCCGGCAAAGATCACCGGAACACGGGCGCGGTAGACATCGCCTTCCAGCCGGTGTGCGGCGGCCGATGCGCGCTGGGGTGCTTCCAGAAGCTCGCTCTGGGCGGCAATCGCCTCTTGCGGGCTGGCTACTTCGACCGCACGCGCATAGGCGGCGTTGACCTGGACGAGCTGCCCGGTTTCGCCGCGCCGCCAGACCGGAACGTCGAGCGCGTCGATCAGCGTCGTCAGCGCCGCCGCTTCGTCTTCCAGCTTGCGCAGCCGGCTTTCGGTTTCGGCAAGGCGGGCGCGCTCGCCGGAAAGATCGCGCAGCCAGACAACGGTTTCACGCCCGATGGCGCGGCCGAAAGCGTTGAGATAGCCGCCATCGGCCTTCTTGAGATCGAGATGAAAAGGTTCGCCATTGCTGCGCAGGCCCGCCAGCGCGCCTTCCAGCGCCGCGGCATCCTCGGCCGCCAGCCAATGACGGAAACGGGTGATCTCGTTCCTGTCGCGCGGCAGCGAGGCAACGGCGGAAAGATCGCCATGAATGTCCGGACGGCCCTTGCCGGCCGGGAAGACCAGCGCCACGGCATCGACCGCATCCAGGATGCCGGCAAGGCGCAGGGCCCGGTCGCTGGCACTGCGCAGCGCCTTGTCGGCGGCTTCGCTGCTGCGCGCCGCGTCGCCTCGGGCCCGGGCGAGCGCGATGAGCGCGCCGACGGCGCCAATGCTGAGGCCGGTCATCAGCAACAAGGTCAGGCCTTCGAGCGGTCCCATGGCCGCGTCGAGCCCGTCCTCGGCCAGCGCCGTGACGGGCATCGCCGTCAGCGCGCTGGCGCCGAGCAGGATGCGCCGCAGCCGCCCGCCAAGATCTCTGTCCTGCCCCATCTTCTTCCTCCGGTCGGCGGACAGAATCCGTCCCCGCAACCGCAAGAAGCCCCCAGTGTGAGCCATCCCGGTCCCCAACCGCCCAAACGACGCGGGCGTTCATCACAAACCTTGCCGAATCGCTTTCACGATACAGGCTGGCGGACTCCGCTGTGGAGTGAACGGAAGGGAAACAGGGCGATTTCGCCGCATGCGCAGGACTGCGCATGGGGGGACACGAATCCGGCTAAATGGCAGGTTGTTCCCGAAATCGGTTTCGTTTGCCGGCTATTGGTTTGAAATGAAAAAGGGACGCCGAAGCGTCCCTTTCATTCTTGCGAAGCTTTGGCCGCTCAGTAGCGGTAGGCGTCGGACTTGAACGGGCCGGTCTGCGACACGCCGATATAGTCCGCCTGGTCCTGGGTGAGCCGGGTCAGCGCCGCGCCGAGCTTGTCGAGATGCAGGGCCGCGACCTTTTCGTCGAGATGCTTGGGCAGCACATAGACCTTGTTCTCGTAGGAATCGCCGCGCGTCCAAAGCTCGATCTGCGCCAGCGTCTGGTTGGAGAAGGAGGCGCTCATGACGAAGGACGGGTGACCGGTGGCGTTGCCGAGGTTCACAAGCCGCCCTTCCGACAGAAGGATCATGCGCTTGCCATCGGGGAACTCGATCAGGTCGACCTGCGGCTTCACGTTCCGCCACTTGAAGTTCTTCAGGCCGGCAACTTCGATCTCGTTGTCGAAATGGCCGATGTTGCAGACGATCGCCATGTCCTTCAGCTGGCGCATGTCGTCGACGGTGACGACGTCGCGGTTGCCGGTGGCGGTGACGACGATGTCGACACGCGCGGCGGCATCCTTCAGCGTCACGACCTCGAAGCCGTCCATGGCCGCCTGAAGCGCGCAGATCGGATCGATCTCGGTGACGAGGACGCGTGCCCCGGCGCCGGCCAGCGACTGCGCCGAGCCCTTGCCGACATCGCCATAGCCGCACACCAGCGCGACCTTGCCGGCGAGCATCACATCGGTGCCGCGGCGGATGGCATCGACGAGGCTCTCGCGGCAGCCATACTTGTTGTCGAACTTCGCCTCAGTGACGCTGTCATTGACGTTGATCGCCGGGAAGGGCAGTTGGCCGCGCTGCTGCATCTGATAGAGACGAATGACGCCGGTGGTGGTCTCTTCCGAGACACCCTTGATCGCGGCCTTC
>JAGRKQ010000106.1 GCA_020442235.1 Hyphomicrobiaceae bacterium
TCCGATTCCACGCGCATGCCGGCGGCGAACCATTCCTTCTATCTGCGCCACTGCTACCTCAACAACGACTTCTCGGCCGGGCGGATGGTCGTGGGCGGGGTCACACTGGACCTCTCCAAGGTGAAGATCCCGATCTACAATCTGGCAACCCGCGAGGATCACATCGCGCCGGCCAAGTCGGTCTTCCGCGGCTCCGGTTTCTTCGGCGGTCCGGTGACCTATGTGCTTTCCGGCTCCGGCCACATCGCCGGCGTCATCAACCCGCCGGCCAAGGGCAAATATCAGTACTGGACCAACGGCCCGGTGGAAGGAACCTATGAGGACTGGGTGGCAAACGCCCATGAGACGCCCGGTTCCTGGTGGCCGCACTGGCAGGCCTGGATCGAGGAGATGGACGGACGGCGGGTTGCCGCGCGCACACCGGGCGGCAAGGGCGAAGCCCTGCTCGGAGATGCTCCGGGCACCTATGTGACCATCGAGGCCTGAGGGTCGAATAGACTGATCAGAAACCGGAACGGGGCGCGTCAGCGCCCCGTTTTATTCTGCCCGGCTTCTCCATGCAGAAGCGGCTATTCGGCGACCAGCAGCCGGGCGTTACCGACGAGCTGGCGTGCCTCAACCGCCGTGACCGGCTTGCCGAAGACGAAGCCCTGCGCAAATTCGCAGTCGAGCGCTACCAGTTCTTCGACGCTGTCCTCGGTCTCCACGCCTTCGGCGACGACGGCCATGCCGAGATCATGCGCCAGCGTGACGATGGACCGCAGGATGAGCGGGCGCTTCTCGCTGCCTGCCCCGCCCTTCACGAAGGACTGGTCGATCTTGATCGTGTCGAAGGGGAAGCGCTCCAGATAGGAGAGCGAGGAATGGCCGGTGCCGAAATCGTCCATGGACAGGCCGATGCCGAGGGCGCGCACGCGCTCCAGAACCTGGGCGCAATATTCCGGGTTCTCCATCACGAGGCTTTCCGTCACTTCCAGCTTCAGGGCGCCCGGCTTCAGGCCGGTGCGGCTCAACAGCGCCCGCAGATCGTTGATGAGATCGTGGCGCAACAGCTGGCGGGAAGAGATGTTGATCGAGACGAAGAGATCATCGGCCGCGCCGCTTGTCGAGGCAAAGCCGGCCAGTTCGCGCGCTGCCCGCTCCATGACATAGAGGCCGACCGGAATGATGAGGCCGGAGCGTTCGGCGATCGGCACGAATTCATCCGGGCCCATGCGGCCGCGGCGCGGGTGATCCCAGCGCAGCAGCGCCTCGAAGCCGGCGAGCCGGCGTTCCGGCAGGCTGACGATGGGCTGGAACAGGACGACGAGTTCCTCGCGCTCCAGAGCGCGGCGCAGATCGCTTTCCACCGCAACCAGCGAACGGCCGTGCTCGCGCAGCAGCGGACGGAAGGCTTCGCAGCGATTGCCGCCAAGACGCTTGGCATGCACCACCGCGACTTCGGCATCCTTCAGCGCTTCCTCGGCGCCTTCGCACTGCGGATCATAGGTCGCAACGCCAATGGAGACGGTGAGACGCATCTCGCGTTCGTTGAAGATGATCGGCGGCTTCAGGGCCCGGCGCAGGCTTTCGGCAAAGGCGGCAATGCGCGCCGGCTCCTGTTCGGAGAGAAGCAGGATGGCGAACTCGTCGCCGCTGATGCGGGCGATGGAATCGTTGGCCTTGAGGCCGCGTGACAGGCGGCGCGCCACCGTCAGGAGCACGCTGTCGCCGACCGACACGCCAAGCTCGGCATTGATGGTGCGGAAATTGTCGATGTTGATGACGATGACGCTGGGCTTGGCGACCTTTTCCAGATGCGCGCGCGACAGGGCCGAATCCAATCGGTCGAGAAACAGCGCCCGGTTGGCCAGACCCGTCAGATTGTCGTGCACGGCATCGTGCAGCAGGCGCTCCTCGGAGGTCTTCACCTCGGTGATGTCGCGGATCGTGCCGACGCAGCGCATCACCTCGCCATCGCTGCCAACGATAGGCCTTGCTCGAAGGCGCGCCCAGCGGAAATGCCCGTCGTCGCCGCGCATGCGGAAGGCCAGATTGATCCGGCCCCGGCCCCGTTCCACCACGGTGTCGAGCGCCAGCTTGAAGGTGTCGCGATCCTGGACGTGGATGACATCGAGCCAGTCGCCGATGGCGCCTTCCAGCGCGCCGGGCTTGAGGCCCAGTTCCTCGGCGGCGACGTCGGAGGTGACGACGTGATTGCGCGCCACTTCCCAGTCCCAGATGTGATCGCCGGCACCGGCGAGGGCCAGAACCTTGCGCTCGGTGTCGTTCATGATGCCTTCGGCGAGCGCTCCGCCCGCGAAGGCGTGCTGCATCACCGTGAAGCCGAGCAGCAGCACGATCAGCACCATGCCGCCGGAAAGCGCCGGAGAAACGAAATCGTTCACGAGACGACCGGAAACGCCGAGCCAGGCGCCAAGCAGCCACAGGATCAGGACCAGCCAGGCCGGGATCAAGAGGATCGCCCGGTCGAATCCACGCACCGACAGCCAGAGGATCACCGCAAAACCGACGATGCCGACGAGGCCGAGTGTCATGCGCCCGATGCCGGAGGCCAGTTGCGGATCGTAGAAGGCGATGCCGACCGTGGCCGCGATCGCGCCTAGGAAAGCCAGCGTTCCGTAACTGAAGCGCGAATGCCAGTGATTGAGGTTGAGATAGGCGAAGAGGAAGATGATCAGCGTGCCGGGCAGCAAGGCCTCGACAATGGCGCGGGGCAAGCGCTCGTCGGCCACGCCAAGATCGAAAAGCTGCGACCAGAAGCCGAACTCGATGGTGAGATAGGCCAGCACCGACCAGGAGAACAGCGCCACCGCCGGAAACATCGCCGAGCGCTTGACCACAAAAAGGATGGTCAGGACGAGCGTCAGGATGCCGGCGGTTCCGAGCACGATGCCCTCGAACAGCGTCGTCGCGTTCTGATGATCCCGGAAGGCGTTGACGTCCCAGAGATAGAGCTGCGGCAGATCGGGTGTGCGCAGTTCCACCACCAGCGTCACGATGGCGCCGGGGTCGAGGGTGATGCGGTAGACGTCGGCGTCGTGGATCGGCTCGCGCACCGGCGCAAGCCCCTGGCTCGGCGTTACCCCGACGATGCGCGAGGCACCGAGATCGGGGCGCAGGATGCGCGATCCGGCAAGGCGGAAATGCGGGGCGACCAGCAGCCGGTCGATCTGTTCATCGGAATTGTTGACGAGGGCGAAGACGGCCCAGGCGGGTGCATTGTCAGCCTGGCGGCTGCGCACCTCGATGCGCCGGACGATGCCATCGGCATCCGGCGCGGTGGAGACCTGCAAGCGGTCACCAACATTGAGATAGCGGTCGATCGCCAGCGTCAGGTCGAGCGCCTGCACATCGACGGGAACGGGAATCGCGTCGAGCGCCCGCACGGGCCCCGCAAACACCGCAAGGACGAATGCCGCGACGATCCATGCCAGTGTCAGACGCCGCGCGCCATTGCGGCCCGGCGTCACGCTGTTGCTTGCCATTCGGTCCTCAGGCGTTTCGCTCGACAGTCCTGACGCGGGCATAAAGCAGATGATCCTGCCAGCGTCCATTGATCTTGAGATAGCTTCGCGCAAATCCTTCGCGTTCAAAACCGGCTTTTTCAAGCACGCGCATGGACGCACGGTTTTCCGGCAGGCAGGCCGCCTCCACCCGGTGCAGATCGAGCGTGGTGAAGGCATGAGCGAGAAGCGCCATCACGGCTTCGCTCATATAGCCCTTGCCGGTGTGTTGCGTCGCCATCCAGTAGCCCAGCGTTGCCGCCTGCGCGACGCCGCGCCGGATGCCGCCAAGGGTCATCCCGCCGAGCAGGGTCTCTTCGGTGCGATGATGCACGAAGAAGGCATAGCCGGCATCGTCGCGCGCCTCGCGCTCATAGCGGCGAAGGCGGCGGCGAAAAGAATGCCGCGTCAGGTCGTCCGGCGCCCAGAAGGGCTCGAAAGGCTGAAGCTCGCCATAGCTGGCCGAGCGCAGGGACGCCCAGGCCTCGAAATCGCCTTCCCGCGGCGCCTTCAGTTCCACGCGCGGGCCGCGGATGCCCAGATCCGTTTCGCGAGCCAGGAAGGTGCGCACGAAATCCATCATGGGCGCATCGTCCGTCACGCCGTCGCCAGGCCGCGCATCGCCGCCACCGCCGAAAGCGCAGTGCGCGAGGCACGCGGACCGACGACGGCAATCGCCGGCGGGGCCGCAACGATGCGGTGCGCAGCCTCGGCAATCGCCTGACGGTCGACGGCCTCGATGTCGGCCAGCACGACCGCACGCTCCAGCGGCGCGCCGAAGAGCAGGGTCTGGCGCGCCATGCGCGCGGCAAAGGCCGAGGTGCTTTCATCGGCAAAGACGGTCGCAGCGCGCGTCTGAGCCCGGGCGCGGGCCAGTTCTTCCGCGCTCACGCCATCGGAAAGACGCAGCACCTCGGAGGAAATGGTCGCCACCAGTTCGTCGGCATTGTCCGGCGCGCTGGCGGACTGCACGACGAAGAGCCCGCCATCGACGAAGGCCCAGTGCATCGCATCGATGCCGTAGCACAGGCCCTTTTCCTCGCGTGCCGACTGGAACAGGCGCGAGGACATGCCGCCGCCCAGAATGAGGCCGGCCATATGCAGGGCATAGATGCCATCCTCGCCGAAGGCGGCTCCGTCGAAGGCAAAGGCCATGTTGACCTCGCCGCCGCCCTTTTCCGAACGCCGGCCGGAGAGCCTGCGGGCGGGCTGGCGGGCTGGCACATCCCGCGCGACCAGATGGCCGAGGCGCCGCTCGACAGCCTTGATGAAGACATCGTGATCAACCGCACCGGCGGCCGAAATCACCATGCGGCCGGGCGCATAGAGACGCTGGCGGAAGCCTTCCAGATCGGCAATCGACAGCCCGGTCAGGCTCTCGAGCGTGCCCAGGATCGGGCGGCCAAGCGCATGCTCGCCATAGGCCGCCATGGCGAGAAGATCGTTGACCCGGTCGTCGGGCACATCCAGAGCGGCGCCGATTTCCTGTGCGACGACGCTTTTTTCCAGACGCAGATCCGCCTCGATGAAGCGCGGATCGGTCAGAAGATCGGCAAGCACGTCGAGCGCGCTTTCCAGATGCTCGCCCAGAACGCGGGCGGAGAACGTGGTGTGCTCGGCGCCGGTCTCGGCGTTGATGTCGCCGCCGACCGCCTCGATTTCCTCCACGATGGCGCGGGCGCTGCGCCGGCCCGTGCCCTTGAAGGCCATGTGTTCCAGAAGATGGGCAAGGCCGTGCTCAGCCTCGGTCTCGTCGCGCGTGCCCGCTTCGATGGTGATCGCAATCGAGGCGCTTTCGCTGCCGGGAAGCCGCGCGGTCGCGATCCTGAGGCCGTTGGCAAGCGTTTCCAGACGCGGTTCGACGCTCATGCCGACACCGCCCGGGCATGCGCCACGACATGCGCCTCGACCGCCGCCTGATCGGCGACAAGCCGGGTGAAGCGCTCCTCGCGCTGCATCAGATCGGCAAGATGTTCCGGCAAGGCCGGATGCGCCCCGCCAGCGGCCATCACCGCATCGGGGAACTTGGCCGGATGGGCCGTCCCCAGCACCACCATGGGCACGCTGGACACCGGCTGGCGACGCGCAACCGCAACGCCCACGGCCGTGTGCGGATCGAGGCAATAGCCGCTGGCCTTCAGGACGTGGGCAATGGTTGCCGAGGTTTCGGCCTCATCGGCACGGCCGGCATCGAAATCGGCCCGGATGCGGGCGAGTGCCGCCTGCGGGATCTCGAATGCGCCAGACTGCTTCAGCGACGCCATCATGGTGACGACCGCACCCGCATCCTCGCCGACGGCGGCAAAAAGCAGTCGCTCGAAATTCGACGACACCTCGATGTCCATCGACGGCGAGATGGTCGGCCGGACGCCGCCGACCTCGTAGCGCCCGGTCTTCAGCGTGCGGGCGAGAATGTCGTTGGTGTTGGTGGCGATCACCAGGCGCTCGATCGGCAGGCCCATGCGCTTGGCGACCCAGCCGGCGAGGATGTCGCCGAAATTGCCGGTCGGCACGGTGAAGGACACCGGCCGGTGCGGCGCGCCAAGCGCGACAGCCGCGGTGAAGTAATAGACGATCTGGGCGACGATGCGGGCCCAGTTGATCGAGTTGACGCCCGACAACGCCACCCGGTCGCGGAAGGCGGGATGGGTGAACATCGCCTTCACGATGGCCTGGCAGTCGTCGAAGGACCCGTCGATGGCCAGCGCATGAGCGCCCTCACCCTTGAGGGTCGTCATCTGCCGGCGCTGCACGTCCGAGACCCGGCCATGCGGGTAAAGAATGAAGGTGTCGGTGCGTGCCCGGCCGCGGAAGGCATCAAGCGCCGCCCCGCCCGTATCGCCCGATGTCGCCCCGACGATGGTGGCGCGGGCCCCGCGCGCTTCCAGCACATGGTCCATGAGCCGGGCCAGAAGCTGCATCGCCACGTCCTTGAAGGC